>CAZUHR010000191.1:0-6614 GCA_964620335.1 uncultured Desulfobacteraceae bacterium | reverse complement strand
TGAGATGATCCATGGGAAATTGGGGCCTGAACACAGGGAGTTGGGAGGCCGGATAACAGCAGTTCAAGAAAGAACAATTCAAGCCATAAAGGATGTCAAGAATATCTCTCGCGGTCTTAGGCCCGGCATGTTGGATGCTCTTGGTTTGGTCCCCTCCCTTAGCGGGCTATTCAACGAAATTCAACGGCAGACGGATATCGAGATCAATTTTTTTAGCCGAAATGTTCCAAAAAGATTCGGCCCTGAAAAGGAGCTTGCCATTTACCGTATTGCACAGGAAGCAATGAACAATATTGTCAAGTATGCCCGGGCCAAAAAGGTTTTTGTGAATCTGGTCAAGAAAGACGAGGGGATTTCATTGAGCGTAGAAGATGACGGTATTGGTTTTGATCAAAAAAAGATCATGGAAACCATGGGAGAGGAACTGCCTTTAGGGCTCCTTATCATGCGGGAGAGGGCTGAACAGCTCGATGGGGATTTCACCTTGGAATCACAGTCCGGGAAGGGGACGCATATATTGGTGGAGATACCTTTGGATTGACAATTAAATATCGATGAATGAATATTGACGGAGAGACGGCAGGGTAATAAGGGCATTTTTGTAATAGGAAAGGAGTAAGTACGATGGCCAAAGCAGAAGAATATATTGTTGATAAAAAGGGGGTCAGAAATCCGTAGTCCTTGATATCAAAGAGTATGCGGAGCTGTTGGGGGATGTTGAAAGTCTTGCCTTGATAGCCGATACGCAAAATGAGCCAAAAAAGTCTTTTGAAGAAATAAAAACATATGGTGAATGAAGATGAGAAAAGAGTATGATTTTTCAAAAGGTGAAAGAGGCAAGTTTTATAATCCAGATATGAAGCTGAACATTCCCATTTATCTCGATGAGGAAGTTTATGCTTTAGTAGAAAAAATCGCGACGAAGAAAGGGCTTGATCGATCCTCGGTAGCGAACGATCTTCTCAGGGGCGATATAAAAATCTCCGAGGGAATGTAAGTGATCGCTTTCGGAGAACATGTCATTTGAGCAGACGCCTAAAATCTACGCTATTTAAGCAGCTCAAGCTTTAGGAAATATCATTTGTAGAAAAACTGGAGTCTACCATGCCCAGTACCCAATACCCGGTACCTAGTACCCAATACTCCGTAACCTGCAACTTGTAACTTGCACCTGCAACTTGCAACGGATACTCCTATGGAAAAGGTAAAGATTCTCATCGTGGACGACCATAGGGTTGTGATTGAGGGAATCAAGAGTTCCTTACAAGAGCACCCGGAATTTGAGGTGGTGGGAATTTGTGAAAACCTTAAAGCCCGATATAGTCATTATGGATGTTTCCATGCCGAATCTAAACGGCATAGGGGCGACCAGGCAAATAAATCAGTTCAGCCCTGAAAGCCGGATCGTCATTTATACCATGTATTCCGATAAAGAACTCGTTATTGATCTTTTCAAGGCGGGGATATCCGCTTATGTTTTAAAAGACGACCCATTGTCGGATCTGATTTTTGCTTTAAGGGCGGTGAAAGGTGTTGGAACCTATTTCAGTACAATGGCCCCCACGATATTAGTCAGGCATATGGAGGGATTTGAAGAAAAAACAACGGAGGAGGATTCTTTTGATACCTTGAGTCAGCGCGAGAGGGAGGTTTTTCTGCTGTTGGCAGAGGGAAAGGGTATTAAGAAAATAGCCGATGAATTGTTCATAAGCCCGAAAACCGTAGAATCTCATAAATATAATATCATGGAAAAGCTTCAAGCCACCTCCATAGTTGACCTCACCAAGATAGCTATCAGGAAAAACCTGATTAAGGTTTAAGAATTTTCCTGACACCTAATCTGTCTCTAATAAATTTTATTTTAATATAAGGCACTTAGCTACCCTCCCCGCCCCGCCAGCACAATGAGCACCCTTCAGAATCTAACCTCTTGTATTTTCAGTGTATTCCCTATGCAAAATCAGAATTCTACCGATTTACTTATTTATCTTCCTAAAATATTCTGGCAACTAGGAAAATGTTCTCAGTTCAAAATTTCGTGTGCCGATAAACTGCAACCCGTGACATGCAACACGCAACCTGGAATACGTAACGCTACTCCAGGACCCAGTATTCTTTAACCCGCAACCTGAAACCTGGAACATGTAACAATAATCCATTACCCAATACCCAGTCCGCAGTACCCAATATGGAGTGTCCTTATGAAAGAGAAAATATTGGTCATCGACCATGAAAAGGATAACCGTACAATACTTGGGGGCTGTCCTGAAGAAATTCGAAAAGTCATCTAGTAATGAACCTGTGTACAAATCCTTCCCATGCCATGCGTGAAGAAGGGGGTATCCTGGAAGTCGGAAGGTCGGATTCAGAATCGGGATACCTTGATATGCCTCCCGTTAACTATCTGAGACTAACCGTAAGTGATACAGGTCAAGGAATTACGTCTGGTATGTTGAAACGGATTTTTGAACCCTATTTTACCACCAAAAAGAAGGGTGAGGGAACAGGGTTGGGATTGTCGGTTGTACACGGGATTGCAAAGAATTATGGCGGCATCATCACGGCTTATAGTGAGTTAGGAAAGGGATCCACCTTTCATGCATATCTTCCAGTGATGCAAGAGAAGGCGGAAGTTCCCAGGATTAATGAAGTTGGCCCTATTCCCACGGAGAAGGAGCATATCTCTGAAGAAAAGGCAAAGGCGATGGGAATCAGGGCGTTTGTCATGAAACCTGTTGTGATAAGAGGTCTGGCCGATAATATTCGTAAAGTGCTGGATAAGAGTTAGTGCTGACAGGTAAGACGCTTCTATAATGTTAGCGGCGAAATTCTGGATGTATGGTTGACCGGCACTGCTTTAACGGATGAAAGCGGTCGGTCCGTTGAAATTGCGACCACGGAACGGGATCTTGTATGGTTGGCCGAGGAATAAGTAAGGAAATGATGGGAACGATTAAAGACGCACCTGACGATTCCAAACTCAAGCGGCGAGCCGAGGAAAAAGTGAAACAAGCGACCAGCGACAGCGAAGATCTCTCCAGAGTGTCAGCCGAAAGGATGGCAAGTCTCATACACGAGCTTCAGGTCCATCAGATTGAGTTGGAGATGCAGAATGAAGAGCTGCGTCGGGCTCAACTGGAACTGGAAGAAGCAAGGGATAAGTATTCCGATCTCTATGACTTTGCCCCTGTCGGCTATTTTTCGATCAGTGATAAGGGACTGATTCTGGAGGCAAATCTCACCATTGCTTTCATGTTAGGGATAGAACGGAGTGCCTTGATGGGAAAGCCCTTCACCCGCTTCGTTCTGAGAGAGGACCAGGACATTTTCTATAAACATCGGCAGCGTCTTCTAGAAACAGAAACATCCCAATCCTTCGAGCTGCGGCTAATGAAAAAAGACGGTCATGAGTTTCATGCCCGTATTGAATGCCTGGTCATAAAAAACAAGGGTGACGATTTAAGGCGGATCAGGGCGGCGGTCAGCGACATCACCGAGCTCAAACAGGCAGAGAAAAAGATAAAGGAATATTCCGAGAAACTGGAGAAACGGGTCGATTTTTTACAGAGAATGGAAGCCATGGGTATCTTTGCCGGGGGCATTGCGCATGATTTCACCAATCTACTGACAGTCATCATAAGTTATTCAAATTTTGCACTAAACGAACTTGGATCGGAAAACGACGCTCGAGAGGATATTGAAAAAATTATCCAGAATGCGAAACTCGGTGTATCGTTGGCTCATCAGCTCCTACTTTTCAGTTGCAATCACCCGGTTGAGCGAAAAATTACGAATCTCAATGAATTGATAAGCGACATGGAAAAGATGCTAAGGCGTGTTGTTACAAAGAAGATAGATCTGATGATTATGCTGGAACCGAATTTGGGCCGGGTCCTAGTCGATCCTGCTAAGGTGCAACTGATAATAATAAACCTTGTGGTCAATGCAGTCGATGCGATGCCCAAAGGGGGGCTGCTTACAATTGCGACTGCAAATGAGGAATCAGGCGAGCACCCCATTCAAAAGGACAGCTCCGGCCATAAAGGACCGAAAATTGTGCTGTCGGTCAGTGACACGGGTATCGGTATGGACGAAGAGACCATATCAAAAATATTTAAACCTTTCTTTACGACCAAAAAAAAGGGGGCGGGGACAGGGCTGGGCCTGGCCATTGCTTTCGATGCTGTTAAAGAAAACGACGGATTCATAAGGGTTTACAGCCGGCCGGGACGGGGATCGACCTTTAAGATCTATCTGCCAAGAGTGCACGAGGAATGAGCGGTCGGGACTTGGCGAAGCGATTATTATTTTTGGGGGTTGGAGACTCTTGATGTCAGATCCCGAACAACGGCTTGAACAACTTGGCAAGCGCGTTTTTCTTGGCATGAAAAATGCGATTCTTATCGTTTTAGATACACCGTTCACTTGCGGCGGGAAGCTTCATTCATGATACGATTGGCCTTCATACGTTGTTTTCAAGAATGGATAGATTGGTTTGTATGAAGGTTGTTCCATAAAAATATGGAATTATCGCTATGGAATAAATTCCACATATTTTCACAAAAGGCTGACTCTCGATGAAAAAAACAAAGAAAGGCACCGATCCGGAAGTTACAGATAAAAAGCTTATACACATTCCCATCATCCATACCGAAGCCGATATGGGAAGACTCAGCGGACCGGTGCGGCAAGCAGCCCTCCAAAAATTGGGAGTAAGGGGTATAAAAAAAAAGGCCGATTTAATCGATAAAGTATGGACGCTAATTGAAAAGACCGTCGATGGGCTGGACCTGTCGTTTGAAAAAGTTCGCCTCTATCAGGACGGGTTGCCTGTTTGTGGCAATGAGTCCGGGATTGTTGCTGACCTGGCGGCGGAAAGCCGAAATCACCGGCTGCTCATGCGTTTGATGGATAAAGGGGCCGTGATTATGGGAACCGAATCGCCGGAACTCCTCCTGGAAGAATATAAACTCACAAAAAAAATCCTCACTGCGGGTGGGAATTTGAAATCGATGAAGATCGAAACGCACCAAAAGCCTGTGAGTGATTCCCTGCTGAAAAAGCGCGATCAATTCATCGCGAATCGAATCAACGATACACTATGTCCAGGGGAAACGGGAATATTGTTTTTAGGCATGCTTCACTCGTTGGGGCATTTGCTGGACGAGCAAATCAAGGTAATTTATCCGATTACTGGACCGTTCAATCGGAGGGGCCGAATGGTATGAAAGAAAACGATATCAAAATTTTGGTCGTTGATGACGAGATAGAGGTCTGTAACCTTTTATCCCGTCTTATGGAACAAGAAGGCTGCAAGGCCCGGGTGGCCAACAATGGGGTTGATGCGCTGAAATTGATCGAATCTGATCTGCCGGAAGTCCTGTTTACAGATTTCAGGATGCCGGGCATGGACGGGATCGAACTGATGACGAAGGCAAAAAAATTGGATCCGGACCTTCCGGTCATTCTCATCACCGCCTATGCGGATGTTCCGGGCGCTGTCAACGCAATCAAAAAGGGCGCCCATGATTACCTGCCTAAACCTTTTGACCACACTGAAATTGCTAGGGTCCTGCACCGGGCATTGACTGAGCGGGAGCTCAAACGACAAGTCAAGCACCTTTCCGGCCAATTGCAGGAGAAACTCTCCCTGCGGCAGAGCATGGGGCCAAGTGAGGCGATCGACCGCATAATATCCAGTGTGAAGCAAGTGGCAGAATCGGATTTCACAGTGCTCATTCAGGGGGAGACCGGGTCCGGAAAGGAGCTTGTTTCCCAGGCAATCCATAACGCCAGTCGCCGGTCCGGCGGCCCATTTGTAGCCATCGATTGCGGTGCCATTCCGGAGACGCTTTTAGAAAGTGAATTGTTCGGCCACGAAAAGGGCGCTTTCACAGGGGCACTATTTCAAAAGCCCGGGAAATTCGAAATGGCCAAAGGGGGCACCTTGCTGTTGGACGAAATATCAAACATGTCCCTGAATTCTCAGGTCGTCCTCCTGCGGGTGCTGCAGGAAAAGAAAGCCTTTCGGGTGGGCGGACACAAACCTTATAAAGTGGACATCCGGCTTTTGGCTGCCAGTAACCAGCCCCTTGAAACCGTTGTCGAATCAGACTCGTTCCGCCAGGATCTTTTTTACCGGCTGAATGAATTCAGCATCAAGATTCCACCGCTTCGGGAACGCCCGGGCGATATACCTTATTTGGCCAACCGGTTTTTGAAGATTACCAACTCTGAGTTGGAGAAAGACGTAAAAGGATTTTCCGAATCCGCCATCGATATTTTGCTCGCCTGCAAGTGGCCCGGTAATGTCAGGCAGCTTCGATCCACTGTTCGACGGGGCGTACTTTTAGCTAATGACATCATCACCGATAAACACCTGGATATAGACAGGGCGCCCGTTTCCGTATGGAGTTCATCCCCGAAAATGACAAAAATTTTACAGGAAGACTTTTCATACAAAGATATTCTGCACCAACAAACTGTTGCCTTGGAGCGGGAAATGATATCTCAGGCGCTTGAGCATACCGGAGGAAACAAGGCAAAAGCGGCACGCTTGTTGCGTATTGATTATAAAACGATTCATACCAAAGTCAAACATCTGGGAATTACGA
>CAZUHR010000190.1:0-6630 GCA_964620335.1 uncultured Desulfobacteraceae bacterium | reverse complement strand
AGTGGTATCCACCTCCATGGCTCCCTTTGTTTGTAGACCTTCATTACAGCTACGGCAAATATGGCATGCAGTTTGGACCTGAGATGATCTATGAACCAAAGACCAAGGGATGGGATTGGCGTTTCTATAAAGGGGCCTTTTACTGCACTATTATTGAAACTACGGAAGAGGAGAAAAAGCAACGAGAGCCTGTATGGCGGGAGAGGATGCGGGAGATACTGGAAGATCCCAGAACAGCATGGGAAACAAAGTATAAAAACGAATTGCGTGAAAGGCTCAACCAGATCCTGGCCGTGGACCTCACAAAACTCAATGATATCGAATTATGTGACCACTTTATGGAATTATGGCATTTTGAGAAAAAATGTCAAGAGGCGCATTTCTTTCCAATGTATGCCTTGGGGTCTGGAAACATTCAATTTCGCCGTTACCTGAAAGAGAAGTTTAATATTACTCCGGCGGATGTGGAGTATTCCCAGTTACATTCGGGACTTCAAAACGATTTTACACCAGTGGTTGAAAGAATGGCTGAAGTGTCGGCGCTGGCTATTGATCTGGGCCTTGAAGAGATCTTCAAAGATTCAAAGCCGGAGGAGTTACTCGGTAAACTGGAGTCTTCTGAAAACGGAAAAAAGTGGACAGAGAAATTTCAAGAATTGGTGAAAGATTACAGTTGGATGCGGAGGCGTGGTCTTGAGGTCGCAACCCCTACATGGGAGGAGGACAACACGCTTGCCCTGATTGACCTTCAGCGTTATGTAAGCCAAGGGAAAGGAACGGCCAATACTGTGGAAATGAAGCCGGAACTTGAAAGTCGCAGGGAAGAAGTCGTCCAAAAATTGCTGAGCAAACTACCAGAGGAAGAGCATGAAGTATTCAAAAAGTTACTTGCGTGCAGTCAGGCCTCCCATATTTTCAGTGAAGAGCACACCCTGTACGTGGAGATGATGAGCTTCAGCGCAGTCAGGCGCTCCGCTCTCGAGTTTGGCCGCAGATTCGTGGAAAAAGGTATGATCGAAAACCATGACGACACATTATTCTTGAATCATGAGGAGCTGGTTCACGCCGGTATCATCAAAGAAAGGTGTGACCTCAAAACGCTCATAGAAAAGAGAAAAAAAGAGTATAGCGACTACAGAGCACTTGAGGGAACATTACCGCCTTTTCTCGGCGATCCTACCAAGATCCCTGAACTGGTTGATGCCGATGTTGTTTTCTCTGTAAGTGTGGCCCCGCCCATAGCAACCCCTGAGGAACTCGGCGCATCTCTTGTAGGATGCGCAGGTGCACCGGGAGTGGTAGAAGGGGTTGCCTGTGTTGTCAAGGGCGAGGAAGAGATGGACAACATTGAGCCGGGTACCATTCTGGTCGCGCCTGCAACAACGGCCAGTTGGACCCCTGTCTTCAATGTGATCAAGGGGGTGGTTACAGACGGAGGGGGGTATCTGACACATGCCCTGATTGTTGCCCGTGAGTTCGGAATTCCGGCTGTGGTCGGCACGCAAGAGGCCACAACAAAGGTGAAATCCGGGGATAAAATTCGAGTGGATGGCAATAAGTGCACGGTTTATATCTTAGATTAGTTTTTAAGCAAATAGTGGGGCATCAAATTTTTAATTCGCACTATGCGGACTCCCCTATACATAAAAGGGAGTCCGCATCGGCCTTATCTCTGTGAAAACGATTCACACCAGCAGATATGGACACATAAATTTTTTCAAACCCTGTGGCTTGTTATAGGGCATGAAGAAGCAACATGTTCTAACAAATGGAGCGTGATTATGGAAAGTCCTGGCAAGTGGGTGGCATGGCTTGAGGAATTCGGAAAGGAACATACCAATTTGGTAGGTTCAAAGAACGCAAATCTGGGTGAGATGGTGAGAATGGCGGTCCCTGTCCCATCCGGATTCGCTGTAACCACCGAGGCATATACCCAATTTGTTGAACAGACGGGGGCTGGCGAGGAGATAAAGCAATGCATGTCTGAATTCCTACATGAAGGGGCAACCCTGAACGATTACAAGGAGATGAGTAGAAGAGCAACAGAAATAACACTATCCAAGGCAATACCCGCCGAAATAAAAGATGCCATATGCCGAACATACTTTGAGCTGGGCCGGAAGTATGACATGGATGAGGTGCCGGTAGCCGTGAGATCAAGTGGTGTGGCCGAGGATTTGCCCACGGCCAGCTTTGCCGGTCAATACGACAGTTACCTTTATGTGAAGGGAGATGAGGCCCTTCTGGAAAATGTGAAAAAGTGCTGGGCCAGTTTTTTTACCGACCGGTCAATCCTCTATCGTGTAAAGAATAGCCTTCCCGTTCTGGCTGGTTCCATAAGCGTCGGTGTGCAAAAAATGATAGATGCCCGGTCGGCCGGTGTTGGCTTCACTGTCCATCCAGGGACCGGCGATGATACCAAAATCATACTTGAAGGGAATTGGGGGACGGGTGAGAGCGTGGTGCAGGGCATAACCATCCCCGACCAGTTCATTATTGACAAGGATACACTAACACTGAAGAAAAAAGTGGTCAATTGCAAGTTGAGGCAGATTGTCCAGTGCAAAGGGGGCACCGAAGAACAGGATGTTCCAGAAGACAAGCGGTCTGTCCCCTGCCTGAGTGATGATGAGGCATTAAAAATTGCCGGGTTTGCCAAATCTCTGGAAAAATCATACGGCGTGCCCCTCGATATCGAGTGGGCTATTGAGAAATCGTTATCTTTTCCCCGGAATGTTTTCCTGGTGCAGGCACGCCCCATAACAAAAGTGGCTGAAAAGAAAGATGCCATAGATCGGATCCTCGATATGATGAGATAGGGAACCAAACAAAATTCATTGAATAATAACCTGATTTTAGATTGAAGCGAGGTATTTAAATGGGAAAAGGGGAAGTAAAAACAGCAGTCTGCTTTTTTTGTAAGCCGCATTGCAGGGCAAATGTCCATGTCAAGGACGATAGGTTAATACGTGTAGATCCTTCTCCCCATAAGGGCTGTCGTGCAGCCAAAGCCGTTGAGTGGTTCTATCATCCCGATCGACTTAAATGGCCTTTGAAAAGGGTTGGCCAGAGGGGCGAAGGCCGGTGGGAAAAAATATCCTGGGATCAGGCACTGGATGAGGTTGCCGACAAACTGCGGAACATAAAGGATCGATACGGCGCAGAGGCCGTTGCCGCTGGTGGGGGAACGAGCCGGACATATGAGGAATTCAGGCAAAGATTTATGTATCTCTTCGGAAGCCCCAATATCGCATGGGGAGGTCAGCAATGTCATGGGAATTCAGCGGTCGTTGCTTCAATGACCTATGGATGGTTTCCCCATTGGTCTTCCACCGCCCGACTGGACCGGACGAAATGTATCATGTTAATCGGCAGAAACCCCCCGCCTAGTTTCCAGCAAACCTGGGAAGGCATCCTTAAGGCAAAACAGAAGGGGAGCAAGTTAATTGTAATCGATCCCAGGAACACGGAAACAGCAAAAAACGCCGATATCTTTTTACAGCTCAGGCCCGGTACTGATTGTGCCCTGTTGATGTCCCTGATCCATGTGATTATAGAAGAGGGGATCTATGACAAGGATTTTGTCGCCGGATGGTGCCATGGATTCGAAAAACTTGCTGAGAGGGCAAAGGAGTATGAACCGGAAAAGGTGGCGGAGATCACCTGGGTTCCTCAGGAAAAGATAAGGGCGGCAGCCCGAATGTTCGCTTCCAATAAACCCTCTTGCGCGGTGGAAGGTATGGGCCTCGCCCAACAATCCAATTCCACCCATGCCCTACATGCCAAGTATATCCTTTCTGCAATCGTAGGTAATATTGATGTTGAAGGAGGTGATGAGTTGCTGGGGCCAGCGCCGTTCATCACCGAACATGAGATCGAACTCCCTGACAGGCTGTCCGAGGAGCAATGGGGAAAATTATTAGGTGGCGACAGGTATAGACTTTACGCCAGACCAGGGTACCAACTGACTCAACCACATGTGGAACGGGTCTGGGGCAAGAAGTGCGACATCGCAGGGCTTCTCGCAGGGGCTTCCGTTCCGGCCACATGGAGGGCAATGGCTTATGGCGAACCATACCCGGTGAAGGCTTTTATTACTGTGGCCGGGAACCAGATGCTCTCCCAGACCGATACCAAACTTATTTACAGAGCACTCAAAAGCCTGGATCTGCTGGTGGCCGCCGAGTTTTTCCTTACGCCAACCGCGGAACTGGCCGACTATGTGTTTCCCGCCGCGTGCTGGATGGAAAGACCCCATTTATATAATTACCACAATGTCCATCCCCTGATCGTAGGTGGCGAGCAGGCTGTGCCGGAGGTTATTCCCGGCGAGTATGACCGCAGGAATGACTACTATTTTTGGCGGGGCTTGGCCCTGAGACTTGGACAGGATACGGATTGGCCCTGGGAGACCATAGAGGAATGCTACGATTATCGGCTCAAACCATTAGGCTTCACTTTTAGGGAATTTTTGGATCAAGGAGGCATATACAATCCGCCGCGGCGATTTAAAAAATATGAGCAGAACGGGTTCGGTACCCCAACAGGTAAAATTGAGTTGTATTCCACTGTGATGGAGAAGCTGGGTTACGATCCACTACCTCATCACAGGGAACCTGCGGAGAGTCCTGTCAGCCAACCGGAACTTGCCAGAGAATACCCACTGATACTCATCACAGGAGGCCGTTTTCTCCCGTTCTTTCATTCCGAATGGCGACAGATCGATTCCTATCGCAGTAAGTATCCCCATCCCATTGTCGAGATACATCCTGATACGGCCAGGGATCTGGGTATTGATGATGGCGATTGGGTATGGATCGAATCGCCTCGAGGGCGAATCATGCAGAAGTGTAAGTATTTTGATGACATTGATCCAAGGATAGTCCATGCCCAACACGGGTGGTGGTATCCTGAATTGCCTGGAGAGGAACCCTGGCTTCATGGGGTATGGATCTCGAATATAAACGTGCTTACAAACAGTGAGCTTGACCAGATGGATGAGGCAATCGGAACTTGGCCGTTTAAAAATCTGATGTGCAAGGTCTATAAGGTAAAAACCTACACTGGGAACCCTGCCCTGCCACATTCTGTTTGATAATCCTGTGTGTATAACATTGGCTAAACCCATATGGCTTTAAGGAGGCCATCCATATGAATGAGATAGAATTTGTGGATCAGACCATGAGAGATGCTCAGCAGAGCTTATGGGGTTTTCGGATGAGCACCGAGATTATCCTCCCCATTGCACCGGTGATGGACCGGGTGGGATATAAGGCTATCTGCGTAAATGGGGGGCGTGGCGTGGTCGTGGCTGCCCGGCACCTTAAAGAGAGTCTTTTTGAAAGATTCCGGCTCCTTTCCCGGATCATAACGAAGACCCCTCTGCGTTCCTCTTTCGTTCCCTGGTCAGCATTCGGTTTTGATATTGAACCGCTTGCTCCTAATGAACTCTGGATAAAGGAGACTGTGGCCAGTGGAATTCGAAGCTTTTGGGTCTGTGACTACCAGAATATGATGGACAGGCTCGAATATCTTGTAAAGATGGCCAAAGCGGAGGGTGCGGAAGTCATCCCATCATTGATGTACACGTTGAGTCCCGTCCACACGGACGAACTCTATGCACAAAAGGCTAAAATGCTTGTGGATATGGGTGGCGTTGATGCCATACATGTAGAAGATGCAGGAGGCATCCTGACTCCCGAGCGCATCAAGACGCTCCTTCCGGCAATTGAAAGGGAATGTAAAGGAGTGCCCATCGAAATCCATGCACATTGCAACACCGGTCTAGCTCCTTTGGCCTACCTTGAGGCCATTAAAATGGGTACCCGGCTGGTGCACACCGCCGTCTCTCCCCTGGCCAACGGGTCATCCCTGCCCTCTACAGAAAACATTTTGAAAAATGCTCGCCGCCTCGGTTATTCGACAAACATTGATGAAGACGCACTTAAAGTCGTCTCCGACCATTTTACGAAGGAGACCGCAGAAAGCGGCATGGAGCAGGGAAGGCCGGTGGAACATGATGTCTTCCATTTTGAACATCAAGTTCCGGGTGGAATGATGGGCACATTGAGGAATCAGCTCATTGAGTTGGGGATGGAAGGGCGGTTGGAGGAAGTTCTCGAAGAGGTGTCTCAAATTCGCAAGGAGTTCGGTTACCCGGTTATGGCAACGCCCTACTCGCAAATCGTGGGTGCCCAAGCAGTATTTAATATTACCACGGGTGAGCGGTACAAGATAGTTTCGGACGAGGTTATCAAGTATACTTTGGGATATTTGGGGAAGCCTGAAGGTCCCCTGGATCAGAATGTCCTGGACAAAATTCTGGGTTCACCCAAGGCCAAAAGCTTTATCAATTGGAAACCCGCAGACATAACCATAGACGATCTCCGCAAAATTGAACCCGGGATCTCTGATGAGCAGCTTTTACTTCACATTGCAAATCCAGAGGGAGAGTTCAAGTCCAAACTCCATGCCTTGTACGGTAGGAAATAAACTGTTCTCTTGCATAATGGCCTGACAGGACAGAGAAAAGCGACCCGGTTCTTTGCTGAAGAACAGTGCCTGGATTTAGGAGAAAATGTTGGAACAAAAGAAACTTACCTTTGTTGATCAGACGTTAAGAGACGCCCA
>CAZUHR010000189.1:0-6668 GCA_964620335.1 uncultured Desulfobacteraceae bacterium | reverse complement strand
TGGTCGATGCCGAGGGCAAACCCGTTCAGATTGCAACAACTGAAAGGGACCTTGCGTGGTTATCTGGTTAGCCATTTGGGCCTTGAAAATCATTTCCTGTTTTTTCAGTTGAGGGAAAGTGAGATGAAAAAGAATAAGAACGAATCATATAAGAATGAGCTCAGAGAGAGGGCAGAGGAATTTATCAATAAGAATCCTTTAGCTATCAAAGAGATACCGGCCGATGATATCAAGAAGCTGATCGAGCATTTACAAGTCCACCAGGTGGAACTGGAGATGCAGAATGAAGAGCTGCGTCGGGCTCAACTGGAACTGGAAGAAGCAAGGGATAAGTATTCCGATCTCTATGACTTTGCCCCTGTCGGCTATTTTTCGATCAGTGATAAGGGACTGATTCTGGAGGCAAATCTCACCGGGGCCACCATGTTAGGTGTGGAAAGAGCATTAATTATAGGTAAGCCTTTCTCTAAATTCATCAACAGGGATGATCAAGACATTTACTACCATCACCAGCGGGAACTCATTGAAACCAAAAGTAAGCAGACCTGCGAACTAGGAATTGTGAAAAAGGACGGATCTCAATTCCATGCGCAAATGGAATGTATCCCTGTGTTTGATGAGAATGGGAAATTAGATCAGATTCGAGCTGCTATGACCGAAATCACCGAGCGCAAACGGGCTGAGGAGGAAAAGGCAAGCCTTGAGGCTCAACTCCGGCAAGCCCACAAGATGGAAGCCATCGGGACATTGGCAGGGGGTGTCGCCCATGAGTTCAACAATATCCTGGGGGTTATAATCGGGAATAACGAACTGGCTTTGATGGATATGCCGGACTGGAACCCTGCCAAAAACTGTTTAAAGGAGATCCAGAAAGCATCCCTTCGGGCCAAGGATGTGGTAAGGAATATTCTGAGTTTCGCCCGGAAAACCCCGGCTGAAAGAACACCCATACAGATAAGCACGGTCATTAAGGAGTCCCTCAAATTGCTGCGGGCCTCCGTTCCGACCATGATTGAAATACGCCAGAATATCTCTTGTGAAAGGGATATGATTCTGGCAGATCCCACTGAGGTGAACCAGGTCCTCATGAATCTTTGCACTAATGCCGTCCATGCCACAGGGGTGAAGGCCGGTGCTCTGGAGGTTGGTCTGGAACCCATAGCCCTTGATAAGGATTCGGCAGCCAAATACGATGGCTTAAATCCAGGGGATTTTGTTAAGTTGACAGTGAGGGATACAGGGTACGGTATTGATCCAGAGATCATAGGACGCATATTTGACCCCTATTTCACAACAAAAAGCCTGGCTGAAAGGACGGGCATGGGATTGGCCATTGTATATGGCATTGTGAAGAAACATGACGGGGCTATAAGGGTAGAAAGCGAGGCAGGGAAAGGAACGGTTTTTGAAGTATTGTTTCCTCTTCATGAAGGGGTGGTGGAGCAGGAAGTGAAGGAGGAACCGGAGGTTTTTCCCAAAGGGACCGAGAGGATTCTCTTTGTGGATGATGAGCCGTCATTGGTGGAGATGGCTGAGCGGATGTTGAGGCAGCTGGGGTATGATGTGGATACGAAGACGAGCAGCATTGAAGCTCTGGATCTATTTAAGGAAGAACCGGATAGATTTGATCTTGTTATTACCGATATAGGAATGCCCCTTATGGCAGGGGACAGGTTGGCCCAGGAGCTCATAAAGATACGGCCGGATGTTCCGGTCATTATTTGCACCGGATACAGTGAGTGTTTCTCGGAAGAAAAGGCAAAGGAGATGGGAATCAAAGCGTTTATCATGAAACCCCTTGGGATGAGAGATTTGGCGAATACTGTTCGTAAAGTGCTAGATGAAAAAAAAGGTGATTTTGGGATTTATCCCTATGTTTGAGTCCTGACCTCCTTAGAATAGTGACGTTTCTATTTGGTATCCTTACATCCTTCACGATTACGATTCCTGTTAAATTCGCTCGTAAATCTATCTCCTATAAATTCAAAGCTGGCAGATATATTGTCAAATGATTAAGAATTCATAATCTTAAGGACCGGGGCAAAGCATTTCGGCATTTACCCCGGTTTTCATTTTATTAGCTATGCAGGTTGTCAATCCACCTCATGGCTTCCACATCACTGACCTTTCCGAGATACCTTTGAGTGGTCGATAAATTTGAATGACGTAATATGATCTTGCTGACGATTTCGAGAGGAGTGCCGGCGCGACTCGCATATGTGGCTGCGTCTCTTCTCAAATCATGGGGCCTCAAATGAATACCGACCAAATCTCCGGCCTTTTTCACAATAATCCTTGCAGCAGCGTATGTTATCGGAAAAATCCTTTCATCGGGCTTAATCTCATTTTCTCTATTATATTTCTTGAGCCTATGTGAGATGGGGGCGTCCTTAAATTGTTAAATAACTCTGATTACCTCTAAGATATTTTAGTATTTAAGGACGCCTTTATGGAAGGCATTTCTGTCTTGTCAAAAAAATGGCTTAACTGTAAACTTTAAAAATCGGAGGTCTTATCCTAATATGTTGAGTATGCGAAAAAGGTTGTCACCGGCGAAAAGGTGGGCCAGGTAGAGCATGGGGGTGATTAATATCCGGTTCAGTATGCCGGTACGTGCAAAATTATCGAGCAGTATAATCCCGATCAAAACCATCGGCCCGTACCTACCTATTTTCTGGTACTTTCGAGCGGCCTTTGGGGGAAGCATGTTTTCCAGAACGTGTGATCCGTCGAGCGGTGGTAAGGGAAGGAGGTTAAACAGGCCGAGGCCGATGTTCATAAGGATCAGGTATAGCAGTGCCTTTAAATAGACTTCATAGGGTAAAAGCAGGAACCGGATCAACAAACCTGCCAGGAAAGCTGCGGAGAGATTTGCCAGGGGACCACACAATGACATGAAAATAATGCCTTTCCTTATGTTTTTGAAATACCTGGGATCTACGGGAACGGGTTTGGCCCATCCGAAGTTAAATAGGAAAAGGCAGATTGCCCCGAAAGGGTCAATATGGGGCAGGGGATTAAAGGAAAGCCGGCCCATATTTTTTGCTGTGGGATCTCCCAGCCATAGAGCGGCCCTGCCATGGGCGTATTCGTGTATGGTAATGGCAAACAACAAAACTGGGATTCTAACAATCCATTCCGCGATATTAAAGGGCATAGCGTTACCTGAACATTGAAGGAGGTTTCCCGTCTTGGATTACATACCAGTAAATACTTGTCACGGCAAGGAAGAAAAAAAAAGATATTCACTATTGACTATTAACTGATATTTCATAATCTTATCAATAGGGACCGTCAAATAAAAGGGAGGCGTGATCCATGGAAGTTAGAAGGGCTGATTTTGCGGGATCCTGGTATCCGGGCAGAGAAAAAGATTGCCGGGACATTATTGATGAGTTTTTAGACGAAAGTCTTCCCTGTCCGGGCATTGGCGAAAACGTTGTTGGAGGCATTGTCCCTCATGCCGGTTGGTTTTTTTCCGGCAAAATCGCCTGTAATGTTATCAACTGCCTGAACTCTAAAAGCAAACCTGATACCTGTCTTATATTCGGCCGGCATCTGCATCCGGGAAGTGACAATTTCATAACGAAAGAAGGTCGCTGGAAAACACCTCTTGGAGAACTGGAGATAGATTCAGGGCTTGCGGCAAATCTGACAGCCGAATTTTCCTTTACGATTGAAACAGCATCCAGTTATGAACCGGACAACACCATTGAATTGCAACTGCCGTTCCTGAAGTATTTTTTTCCAGGCATAAGGATTGTGCCTGTTGGTGTTCCTCCCAGGTCTTCTTCCCTTGACATTGGAAGGCGTGCTGCTGAGATATCAAAGAGTATGGGCCGGAAGGCCATTGTCCTGGGTTCCACTGACCTTACTCACTATGGCTTCAATTATGGATTTAATCCAAAGGGGTCGGGTGAAAATGCTGTTAGATGGGTAAAAGAGGTGAATGACAAGAAAGTAGTTAATTTGATGTTGGAGATGGATGGAGAAGGTGTTATTAACGAGTCACTCAGGAGCAAAAACGCGTGTTGTTCCGGAGCCGCAGGGGCTGCTATTGCCGCCGCAAAGGAATTGGGTGCCAAAAAAGGAGAAAAAATAGTATATTCTACCAGCTATGACATTCGACCTGACAGCAGCTTTGTCGGGTATGTGGGGATAATTTTTACGGGATAGTTCTTGACAGGCACAATCTTTAAAAATGTTGTTGCATGAAGAAGGCCGAAAACTGTAGAAGGGACTGCTGAGCTTGGTTTTTTCAAAGCTAATTGATAAATTCCGAAGGACCGGGAGCAATACCGCCGGTTTGGCCCGGACCGTAGGGGAAACAGAAAAGGAATCGCTACCTGAAACAGGTGTGACAAACAGGGATCAGAGAAACGAGAGGGAACCTTTGATGCGCAATAAAAGGATTAAGCTGGATCTTTTGATTCATGATCTAAAGGTACCGCTGGCAGTAATTGATGCTGGGGTCACAGCTCTTTTGAAAAAGCAGCAAAAATACGGGCCTGTTAACGAGAAACAGAAAAAGGTTTTGGAGAGAACACTGCGGAACACCAAGGTTACTCAGATGCTGGTGAATGATGCCCTTGAGCTGGGAAGATCTAGAGAAGGAATTGTCAACTTGAACAATTTTACACTTTCAAGCCTGGTAGAAAAGGCGCTGGTGGAAATTTTCGATCTGATTGACACAAGCGCCTCGGAGGAGATAAAAAATTGCACTGGTCTTGGGTCTTTAAGAAAGGTATTAGGTGAAAACGGACTTACTCTCATTGTAGATGATAATCTCTGGTCCCATGAATTCTGCATGGACGAAGGAAAGGTGACCCAGATCCTGAGAAATCTCCTGAGTAATGCCCTGAAATATCGAAAAAACAATGTGGAATTGGAGGTTGACAAAAAGGGTGAATCGATTGTTTTTTCTGTAAAGGATGATGGCGAAGGTATACCCGCAACACACCACAAAAAGATTTTTGAGAGCTATTTTCAGATGAGTGTCACAGACAGCTGTCCCATAAGGGGACATGGACTTGGCCTTGCCGGTGTGATGGTGCTGGTAGAGGATATGGGCGGTAAATTGTATCTTGAGAGTGATGAGGGAATGGGGGCAAAATTTTTTGTGGAGGTGCCGTTAAAAAATTAATTCCGTGAATGGTTAAAGACCTCTGCAAGGTCGAAAATGGAAAGCGAGTGCCACTTGGCTGTTTTCTGAATTCAGTACTGCGGGGAGCTTCAGTTATCAGTAGAAGAGTTACATTATATCTTCTATTTCTTCTTTTGTTACTCGATATGTATCATCGAAATCTTTCCAGAATTCCTTATGCTCTTTTCTCCAGTCGGCCCCGAATTTCTTGTCAAAAAATGGTTTGAGTCTGGTAAACCAGATCCCCGGCTTTTCCATTCCTTTCTCCCGGGACTCCAGTATTTCTGCCAGGAAGGTCGTGATTTCAGATATTTTATCTTTAGGAACATAAGAGTGTGCGCCACCCTTTATGGATTTGACCAGGTTGTCGGGACTTAGGGCATGTGCCGTGAGCATTAAGGCGGGAACACCCTTTTGATTTGCCAATTTCAGGAGGTCGTAGCCCTTAACTCCCATAATATCAAAGATAGCAACATCATATTTATTTTTTAAAAGGAATTTCTTGGCTGTTTCAAAGTTGGGAGCTGTGTCAGTAAGACACATGTCAAGCATTTCAGTCAGTGTTTCAAGAATATCAGGCTCGTCATCGACGATGAGAACTCTTTTCCCTTTTAGAATATCATCCATATTCATCCCTCCGCTATGGCGTTTTGATTAAAATTCACGGATCCCCACAAGAATCTGAGGGTTGAGAAAGAACAAGTAGAAATGAAATGATGAAACCGGATCGATATTAACCCCATGTATACATACAGTCAACAGTTTTTGGAACTGTGTTTTTGTATCGGTGTTTAAAGAGCGCGTTTTCCCAAAATGAATTGACAAGCCAAATGACATTTTTTAACCTTGTTATCGCCCTTAACAGATAATATAAGGGGCAGGAGGATCTGCTTATGGATTTTATTGAAAAGGCAACGATCAGATTGGGACACTGGATCACTCACAATGATCATCACCAAGAAGAATACGAGATGTTTGCCGAACAACTGGAAGAGGCCGGGAAAAAGGAGAGTGCAGCTCAGGTGCGGGAGATGATATCGCTTACGTCCAAAAGCACCGATTGCCTTCGAAAAGCCCTGAAGGCCCTTTAAATATATGTAAGCTCTTTTTAAGAGCCGCATATGCTGACATCATTTCATAGAACGGCAGTGTCTACTTGAGATTAATCCCAAAAGAGCCCCTGAAGGGAGCCTTGATCGTGGCGTTCGTCTTGATTGGCTGCCCCGGCCCGAATTTTTGCGAGAATGGGGGCGTTCCACTCCTTCAGTAGAGTTAGTAATGCGAGTTTTGAAAAGAGATCCCCATAGCCCTTAGTTCAATTGTTGCATTTAGTAGGAGGTGTAATTATGTGTGAAGCCCATGCTTTTATACTAAAAGACGGCAAGGAAGAAAAAGTCCTTGAAAGCGTTGATCTGGTAGAGTTTGAAGACGGTCAGGTAAGGCTCACAAGTATTTTTGGTGAACAGAAAAGCCTGAATGCCAGGCTTAAGCTCTATGATAACAGCAAAAGCAAGATACTTTTCGA
>CAZUHR010000188.1:0-6692 GCA_964620335.1 uncultured Desulfobacteraceae bacterium | reverse complement strand
CCGGGCCTGATTTGATTGCCGATATTATCGTAAAGGCGGTTTTTTCAGATGCGCCAAGAGCCGTCTATTCCGCGGGACCTATGAGTGATGAGTTTCTGGGTCAACGTTTCAGTCTTGATGATGAGGCTTTTGACGGCTTCCTGACCGATAAGGTCGGGTTGACCGGTCTTAAGGTGTGATGTTTCCCTATTCCGTGCTAAAGGCTCGGTCTGGCACTCTTCTCAAGTCCCCATCTACTCCTGTGTTGCAAGCGGCCCTCGCTGCGGTCTGCTGGAAAAGTAGGAAGTAAATTCCATTAATGTGTTGCAGTGCAGACCATGACTCGGGCCGCGGCAAAAGTAAGAGGAACTTTTATCCGAAAGATGCGTCCTTTTGAAAAGCCCCATGCCATCGCCTCGAATAATTAGGAGTTAAGGGGCATGGGGGTCTCTTTTCGAAAGCCGCATAGGATGATGTTTGATGGAATGTTAATGAGGACTCGGATTTCTATATTGGACAGCCCCTGAAGGGACTCTTTGTCGTGGCTTTTGAGCTTTAAAATCTTCTCCGGGCCGTCTATCTGCGGGAATGGGGGCGTTCGACCATTTCGGAAGAAGTTTGAATGTGATTTTTGAAAATAGACCGCCATGGGCCATCCACCATGCATTTGGCAGGATTTATAATGTTTTATTGGTTCGCACTGTTGCTAAAGGCTCGGTATGTCACTCTTCTTAAGTCCGCATCTACTCCTACATTGCCGAGCGGCCCTCTCTGAGTTCTGCTGAAACTGAAGGATGTGGATCCCATTGGGCCATTGTCGTGCAGACCTCGATTCGGGCCGCGATATGGGCAGAGTAGTTTTGATCCGGAAGATGCGCACTTTCGAAGAGCCCCATTCCTTCGCCTTGCATGAGCATGCAGTAGTGGAACATGCCTATGGCGCGCTAAAGACCAGGCTCCGGCCTTCAGATGCGGATTCTTTGCTTAGGTAAGGAAAACGTGATTTTGATGACGCACCGACCGTCCCCATTGACGAGGCTTTCCATGATCTCGTGAAGGGGTTTCAGGCGCAGTGCTTTCATAACACCATTTCTCAAAGCTTGACAACCGCATTCGTATCCCTCCAGCAAACCTGCCCTTTTAAGAGAATCGTATGCATGACAGCGGGTCCCTGTCCATATGGCAGTATTTCCATTATAATCAATGGGATCATCCACGTATAGGTTTTCAAAAAAGGCATTTTTCCAGACAGTCTTAAAGATGACCATCAAATCTTGAATTGAGTGCGGCCTCTGAATGCTTTTTTCACGAAGCAGTGTGTTCGTAAGCATCCGGAAAAGTTTTTCGGATACCTCAAGATTGAATCGGTTGGCCCGGGCAGGCCCCAATTCCCTGATAATGGCAGCATGCCAAAAAGAGTCATGGAGCCACCATAATTTTTTCAATGTATCATCTGATTTGAATTCGGGTATCGACATGGAGTGCGGTCTGTGAAGGAAATGGGGTTGCTCTTACTCAGCCTTAACAAGCAATACCTGGCCTGGAAAGATTGTACTCCGGGGAGTCAGGCGATTGAGCCTGAGGAATTCCGAGAGGTTCATCTGGTGCCTCACGGCAATCTTGTATGGTGAATCCCCTTTCAGGACTTTATAATTCTTGGTCTTCATACTTGTGACAATAGTTGAGTCCTCCTTATGTATCCTGAGCACCTGACCAATTTTCAGATGGGTATTTTTAAGCTCGTTTGCGGATTGTATGGCCTTAGTGGTTGTCCCGAATCGCTTGGCTATCATCCAGAGTGAATCACCTTTTCTAACCACGTATCGTTCTATGCTCCCTTGTGCCCGTGAATCGGGAGTCGCAGAGGAGGACTGTCCAACTGATGCGTAGGTTATTCTGGTAGGTATCTTTAGCCTCCAGCCAGCTTTAACATAACTCCTGCTTTTTAGGTTATTGAGCCTCATAATGGCGCTGACACTCGTTCTATATCTGCGAGCAATCACGGATAAGGACTCCCCCCTTCTTACCCTGTGCACCACATAGGTAGGAGTGGGCGGATGCCAGACCGGTATGTCGGCCAATTTGGCAAGGAGCAATTCTCCTTTGCCCTTGGGCACTTTAAATTCATAAGGCCTGTTTGGTGTTGACTGATGCCTCAATTCGCTGTTCAGGTCATCCAATTCCGTATAAGGAACCCCTATATATTTGCTGACTGTTTTCAGGTGGACCGGCTTATCAATAGTAACTTGCTCTGTTTCAATTGCCTCATCCACAGGGGGAAGGGTGAAGCCGTGAGCTTCAGGATCGTTTAAAATATGCAGGACGGCCAGAAATTTAGGAACGTAAAAGGCTGTTTCTACAGGGAGTTTCTCGTAAAGGTCCCAAAAATTGTCAAGGTAATTAATTTTTTGGGTCCGGATGTATCTCAATACCCTTCCTTCTCCACAGTTATATCCGGCAAGAGCAGTTGTCCAGTCACCAAAGATTTGATGCAGTTCTTTGAGATAAACAATAGCTGCCTTTGTAGATTTTTCGAGGTCCATTCTTTCGTCCGTCCATTGATCCCTTTTCAGACCGTATTTATAACCCGTTGAGGCTATAAACTGCCACAGTCCGAGGGCCCTTGCCCTTGAGAGGGCCCTTACCTTGAATCCACTCTCAATAAGGGGCAGCCATGAAAGCTCTTCAGGCAGTCCCGCTTCCTTGAGTTCCTTCAGTATGGCCGGCCGGTACCTTCCCGAGCGTTCATATGCACGTAGAAAAAAGTCCCTTTCCTTACCTTTGAGCAGATTGAGGGCTCTTTCAACGTGACTGTTCATTACAAGGGGGATAACCTTGTTGATTCCATTTGCCACTATAAATCTGGAGGAATAAACCTCTATGATCCGTTTGGATATGGTAAATCTCAGGTCGTCGCGTTGTTGCTGGATCTCAGAATCGTCATCAGCATTGACTTTCAAGATTAGGGAATAGGCCTGATCGAGGGCATCAATGGCATTATCTAAGTCCCCCCGTTCCCAGAAGTCATTAGAGGCTTGGCAGAATTCCAAGGCGGAATCGAGTTTTTCCTGATCCGAGTTCTTGAGGTTTTCTGAAAAAGGGGTCGGAGTTGTGCCGGCAGGGGTTTCAGGAGCGATGAAAGGCCTTGTTTTTTGGGGAACAGTACGGGGCAGGGATTCTTCACTTAGGTCGTCTTTTTCCGCGGTTGGTTGAGGTTGGGTCGGAGTATAAGTCGAATTTCCGGCACAGCCTGTGAAAATTAGCAGCAGGAGTATGAAGAGGCCCTTTACGATGTATAAATCATTGTGAATCTTCATTTTTTACCAGAGTCATTGATGCCAAATTGCCGATCTACTTGGAAGCGAATACCACTTTAGATTTTCAGGAAGACAGAATTACGGGTCCCTGTTTTGGTCAAGGGAGTATAGATAAAGCAATAGGAATGGTCAAGCTAATCTGTCGGATTTTTTCCTTTTCCTTTCCTCCAAAAGGCCGAGGAGGGCTTCCCGGGTATTCAGTTCGGGATGGTCTGTGATTTTCTCCAACAGATTCTCCATGGTTCTTCCTACGGCCGGACCGGGTGGCAGCCCCAGGATTTTCATTATTTCATGGCCGTCCAAGGCAAGGTCTCGGGTATTTCTTGCCATATGGCCTTTAATCTGATTCTCTATCCTCTGCATAAGCTCTTTGATTAGGTTCAGGTCCTTATTATTAGTACCATGCGCGATGATATCAGCCTGGACAAAAACAGTAAAATCGGGGATATATTCAGGGCCCACGCGGCGAACCAATCGCCTGACAGCGGCATCACTCCACCCGGTATCATAGGCAATCATGTGATGCCTGATAAGGCTTGTCACTTTTCGGGTCATTTCCTTATTGAATTTCAGCCTATCCATAATTTCCGTGGCAAGAACAGAGCTTTCCTGCTCATGCCCGTAAAACCTCCAGACCCCTTCTATCTTCTTTCTTACCCGTGGTTTCGCAATATCGTGAAGCAGGGCCGTGAGTCTCAACACGGGATCAGGTGCCACCTTGTCAACGGTTTCCATGATATGCTTGAAAATAGTATAGCGGTGATAATATGTGTTCTGCCTTTTTAAGTACCCTTCAAGGAGTTCCGGTAAGAAATGCCTGAGAAGCCCTGTTCTTACCATCAGGTTGAAACCTGTGGAAGGTTTTCGGGACATCAATATTTTCATCAATTCCTCTCTTATTCTCTCCGGCGCAACGGAATTGAGCAACTGTGCCTCTAAGGAAAGGCTGTTAAGTGTCCTTTTTTCGATGTGAAACCCAAGCTCGGTTGAAAACCTGACGGCCCGCAATAGGCGAAGGGGGTCCTCTCGAAAACGAGCTTCAGGATCTCTTACCGCCCTAATAAGCCTTTTAGAAATGTCGCCCATGCCGGCAAGTGGATCAATGATTTTATCGGCTTCCGGGTCAAAGGCCATGGCGTTAATGGTAAAATCGCGAAGGGAAAGGTCTTCAATAAGGCTTTGTTTTTTCCCCCTAAATGGGGTTACTTCAAAATGATTTCCTGAGTTGACGAGCGTAACTGTTCCATGCTTTTGAAAAAAATGATGGGTATCCTTAAACACCTCCCCGATTTCTTGGGGAATGGCTGAAGTCACCACATCCCAGTCCAGTGTCGGGCGTTTCAGGCAGGAATCCCTCACCGCACCTCCAACGACAAATGCCTGATGACCGGCGTCTTTCAGTCTCTTAAGAATGAAGCTGACAAATTCGGGGATGTCTAATTCTATTTTTTTGCTCATTTTACTAAAGGGTTAATAGAAGTAGATCTATAATTAAATTTCTTGAGTTTTAAGTTGTGGAATGATTATTTTCACAAATTTGATAAAATATCCAGACCTAAAAAAAATCAACTAACAAATCCAAAAAAACTTTGAGTTATTGCTGCACGGATTGTATATAAAAAAATATCTGACATAAAGGAGCAAGTTACCATGAAAAAATCAATCATACCTGCAATGATCGTAACCGTGGCTCTGTTTTTGTTTGCCCTCTCTACGCCTGTCACTGCCGGCGACGAAGCATCGAAAGTCCGTGATGCTATTGAGGTAATGTCCGATATAATGGCCATACCCGAAAAGAGCATTCCCCCGTCTTTGCTCAATAATGCATACGCAGTGGCCGTCATTCCCAATGTTATAAAGGGTGGATTTGTATTTGGAGGACGATACGGATGGGGAATTATGGTTGTAAAAACCAAGGAAAGGAAGTGGAGCGCACCTGTCTTTGTCAGCATTACAGCGGGTAGCGTGGGATACCAGATCGGGCTACAGTCAATTGACGTTATCCTGGTATTTAAAAGCAAGAAAAGCGTTGACAGGATAACAAAGGGCAAGTTCACCTTGGGGGCGGATGCCAGTATCGCTGCCGGTCCGGTTGGACGCTCGGCTTCGGCAGGAACCGATCTCCGTCTCGAGGCAGAAATCTATTCTTACTCCAGGAGCAGGGGGCTGTTTGCAGGGGTTTCGCTCGAGGGCTCGGCACTACAGATAAAGGACGAGTCCAACAGGTTGTTTTATAATAAGGAGGTAATCAGTGCCGTTGATATTTTCGAGAATACTGACATTAAGGTACCAGAGGTAGCAAAGGAATTCGTAAAAACCATGACCAAATATACGGCTAAATAATGCGGTAAAAGTCTTCTACAAAACTAATTTTTTCTTGAACTTTTCAACTGGAAACGGCTTCCCATGAGCAGGATATATGTTTTTAACCCCCATATCGATCAGCTTCGTCCAACTGTTTTTCAAAAGGGACATATCTTCGGCAAATATTGGAAGATTTGGACCTATTGTTAGAGGTAGGCCATTCATAGCCATGTCTCCAACAAAAGCATCACCGGAGTCCAGCACGACAGAAATGGAACCAGGAGAATGACCGGGGGTAAATACAATCTTTCCCTTTATACCAAATTCCTCAAGCGAGTAGTCTTCTTCTCCAAGAACAATGTCAGCTTCACAAGGCTCTATTGAAAATTTTTTGCTCCAGCTATTTAGGAAAGCAGCAAATATTTTCCCCCATCGTGTTACACTTGGCGGCATAGCCAGCTCACCTTTTACCAAAATATTTTTCTCGTATTTTTGAACGATAACTTTTGCACCCGTCATATCTTTTATCTTTTTTGCGCAGCCAATATGATCCCAATGGCAATGGGTAATGACTATAGCTTTTATTTCCTTTGGATTAATACCTATATCCTTCAATCCTTCGGAAAATTTGTTGAATTCTTCTGGAGTTCCACTGTCTACTAAAATCGTACCTTCCTGCTTGATGATATAGCATTTACCGACACCAACTTTTATCGTTTGTAAATCCATTTTTTTCTCCGATTTCTATAAAGAGGTTACCGGCAATGGGTAAAATCAGGTCTTTGGCACCAACAGGAAAGCTATAATCTTTGGAACGGTACTGCTTCCAGCAGTCCGAATGAAACGGATTATGTGGCGAAACTCTATGGTTTGCCAAGACCTTCCAGCCATTCCTTGACAATGGGTCGGACTTCAGGACTAACAACCACGCCCATGTGGGTTACCCCTTGCAACAGTTTTACCTGAACTTCTGTATATTGAGAAATCACTGGTTCATATTGACAGTAGATCATAGATTCGTCTTTTGTGCCAGCGACAACGAAAAGGGGTTGCGTTATGGCACTGAGATCCTTTTCGTAGTCGTGAGGGGCA
>CAZUHR010000187.1:0-6771 GCA_964620335.1 uncultured Desulfobacteraceae bacterium | reverse complement strand
TCGGGTCTCAGGGGAAGGGGCGGGGCAGGGTTTCCAACCGGCCTGAAATGGGAATTTGCGAATAAATCAGAAGGAGATATCAAATACGTACTGTGCAATGCCGACGAGGGGGACCCGGGAGCATTTATGGATAGAAGTGTCCTTGAGGCTGATCCTCACGCCATTTTGGAGGGTATGATTATTGCTGCAAAGGCCGTGGGTGCTCATCAGGGCTACATATACTGCCGGGCGGAGTACCCCCTGGCAATAAAAAGGCTTAACATTGCAATATCACAGGCAACCGAATATGGCCTGTTAGGAAAAGATATTTTTGGAAGCGGCTTTGATTTTTACCTGGAGATCTAC
This sequence comes from uncultured Desulfobacteraceae bacterium, assembly GCA_964620335.1. GTDB lineage: Bacteria > Desulfobacterota > DSM-4660 > Desulfatiglandales > Desulfatiglandaceae > JAFDHL01. The sequence continues at coordinate 6,426 of CAZUHR010000187.1, read as the reverse complement.
CAGGGTGCAGGGGCATTTGTCTGTGGAGAGGAGACAGCACTCATGCATTCTATTGAAGGAAAGCGGGGCATGCCCCGGCCCCGACCCCCGTTTCCCGCCCAGCAGGGCCTGTGGAAGAAACCCACAGTCTTAAATAACGTAGAGACATATGCAAACGTACCACAGATAATTCTTAAAGGAGGAAAATGGTATGCTAGCATAGGGACGGAAACGAGCAAGGGCACCAAGGTCTTCGCGCTTACGGGCACTGTAAAGAATATCGGGCTGGTTGAGGTGCCCATGGGCACTACTTTGAGGACTATCGTCTTTGATATTGGTGGGGGTATTCCTAAGAAGAAGAAATTTAAGGCTGTTCAGCTTGGTGGGCCATCCGGCGGTTGTATTCCGGAGGCATTCATAGATACTCCCGTTGATTACGAATCCATTGCCAAGGTTGGGGCCATTATGGGTTCGGGCGGGATGATTGTAATGGACAATAGTACCTGTATGGTGGACATGGCCCGCTTTTTTATGGATTTCATTCAGGATGAATCATGTGGCAAGTGCACGCCCTGCCGTGAGGGTACTAGGCGCATGCTTCAGATCTTAGAAAAGATCACCATGGGTGAAGGCGAGCCAGGTGATATCGAAACCTTAATGGAACTGAGTGAGGTGATCAAGGATTCGGCATTATGTGGTCTAGGCCAGACCGGGCCGAATCCTGTGCTCTCAACTCTGCAATATTTCAGGGATGAATACGAGGCCCACATCTATGAGAAGAGATGCCCTGCCAAACGTTGTCCTGCCCTTTTGAAATTTGAAGTGGATGAGGAAAAATGCATCAAATGCGGTATCTGTTTTAAACGGTGTCCGGCTGGCGCAATTACGTGGGAAAAGAAGCAACCTGCCAAAATAGATAAGGAAAAGTGCATCAAATGCATGACCTGTATCACAAATTGTCCTTCTGACGCGATCTTTTAGGGTGTAGCCACTATTGTCTCGAATCGTAAATTTGTTCACTAATAGAAATCAGCATCTGCCAGTGGAGAGGCTGTGTCGTAATGTCATTGCGAGGAGCGGGTTTCGTTGCACGTCATTGCGAGCCTGACGAAGCATGCCGAAGCAATCTCGTTTTTAATGGATTACTTTTCCTAGAAATAATTTGCTCGGAACAGGCTCCGCGATCTCATAAGGCTTTGAAATTGAGGGGATTGCCGCGCTCCCTTTGGTCGCTCGCAATGACCGGCAAGGGATCGTGAGGCAGTCTCAGAACCGGTGGATTTACTGGGGAATAAAGCCCCATACCTCGCCTGCCGCAAGGCGGGTAAACTTCGCCTTAAGGTTTGCGTCTCCATATATAGAGTAAAATCAGAGACATGGGGGTCTGTTTTCAAAAGCGGCATAGGCTGACCTTTTATGGAACGTTAGTGAGGCCCGGAATTTCATCCTTGGACAGCCCCGGAAGGGATTCTTTGTCGTGGCGTTAGGCTTAAATATCTGCTCCAGGCCTTCTATTTGCGGGAATGGGGGCGTTCTACTTTTTTGGCAGAAGTTTGAATGCGATTTTGAAAAGAGATCGCCATGGCCCATCCACCTTGTATCCGGCGGGATTTATAATGCTTTATTGGTCTGAATTGTTACTAAAGGCTCGGCATGGCACCCTTCTCCAGTCCGCATCTACTCCTAAGCTGCAAGCAGCCCTCCCTGCGGTCTGCTTCAACCGAAGGATGTGGATTCCATTGGCCCGTTGCAATGCAGACCACGAATCGGGCCGCGGCACGGGGCAGAGGGGTTTTTATCCGAAAGATGCGTCCCTTCGAAGAGTGCCGCTCCTTCGCCTCCTATAAGTACGCAGTAGCAGAACAGGCCTATGGGGTGCCCCGGGCCTTTTGGTGGGGCTTCTTCACTAAAATTTAGCCCTCCTTTTCATCCAGGTTCAGGGAATGGAATGGTTTCCGCTCAAAAGCACTTAAATCTAACGACGATCGAAAACACCCTTCACCATTTGAACTACCGGTGGAATTTGGAGGCACTTGCCCTGTGGAAAGGGGAGAAGTTACCATTTGAGCCCCACAGGATATATGAAGGGTATGAAAATTTTTTGAATTTGAATACCCTGTCATGCATTGACAGGCTGGAAGATGGGGTCTCTAAAACACGTCTCAGATACACTCTGATCGACCACTATCTCCAGAGAGCCCTACTTCCTCATGAAACAGAAATGCGTTCCTGGATGCAAGGGGCCGCTGCCCATGTCAATGGCGAAAAGATCTATTTTCGGGATGTCATCCCCTGGTGCCAGAAGTCAAGTACCTACGAAAAAAGGTTAATCCTTGAGAAAGAAACCGGTCCCTTGTGCAAGTTCCTGAAGCCCTTTGCCGTAAATTACTGGACGATTTTACTGGAAATGCTTGAGGAAGAATTGGGTTTTTCAAATTATGTTGATTATTGTCATGACAAAAAGGGAGTTGATTGCAAGTATTACAGCGAATTACTTAAAGTTTTTCTTCAAGAAACTGATGATCTGTATTTTTCTGCCATGAACAGGTGGACCCGCCATCGGTTCAACATGCCGTTGAGCGCACTCAGCCGGTTTGACGCGATAAACCTCCTGAGCCTGGGAGAGTTTGATGGTCTGTTTCCGGCGAAGACTATGAGAGACCTAACCGCATTTTTTCACTGTTGGGACATAAATCTTGATAATTTACCGGGCCTTAACATGGATCTCGAATTTAAAGAAGGGAAAAGTTCACAGGCCATGTGTTTTATTCTCCAGGTACCGGAAGAGGTATACATCCTGATGCAGCCTGAGGGGGGCTGGGTTGATCTTGAAACCCTCTGGCACGAACTGGGTCACGGTTTATCAGCCGTATTCACGTCATCTCATCTTTCAATTGCTGATCGTGATTTAGCCCTTTCTCAGAGCCTGTCCGAATCATTTGCCTTTCTTCTGCAGAATCTTTCTCTTTCCAGCCCCTTTTTGGAGAAACAACTTCAACTTAATCATGGGCATGCAGAAGAATTATCTTATTACAAGGTCCTTAAGGATCTTTCTGTATTCAGAAGATATGCTGCAAAATTTTTGGCAGAATATGAAATGTTTTTAGGCGGCGATATTTCAAATGGGAAACCTTATGCAGAAACCATGCTTCGTTATACCGGGTTCCGCTATCAGCCCGAGAGCCACCTTTTTGATTTAGTTCCGGAATTCTACAGCTTGGACTACGTTATGGCTTGGATGACAGAGGCGGTTATTGAAGATTATTTAAGGGAGATTTTGGGGGCTCACTGGATATTTTGTCATGAAACCGGTCAATTTTTAAAAAAATGGTGGATGCAAGGAAATCGTTATGATATTTTTCAATTCCTAGAGCAAAATAACATGGACTCGCTGTCTCCTGAAAAACTTCTAAGGCGATGGCAAAGAGTTCTGGGATAGAGGCAGCTTTTTTAAAAAATGGACAAGAAATTTGCAAGTACAACGATCGTGGACCCTGTGGGGTTCAAGTTTCCTGATGTCCCACTAAGTGAGATGAAGGACAAGGCCATTTTATTGAGTATGGCGAGCGAATACCTTTGTGAAGATTACTTTTTGAAAAAGACAGGAATAATCATTGGAAGCAATGCCGAGGCCTTAAAGGACTATATCGAGCATACTGGGGAACAATTTGTTGGCAAACCGATTGACGAAGCCGGGTTGAATGAGCTCCTGGAATCGATCGTCCATATTGCTGAGCTTCTGCAACAGGCGGACAAAGTTGCAAAGGAAGAGTGTTTAGAAGGTAAGCTTGGCGAGGAACTTTATGAAAAAATCAAATCCCTGGCACAAGGAATCAATGCCCTTGAACAGAGAGTAGATGGTGAAGCTATATCCCCCGTCAGGCGGGATCCCTTTAAGGTTATACTTAATCCGTTTAAATTTGTCCTTAATGCAATAATAGCCACATCCAAGGTTGGTTTAAAGCTTGCTGTAACCTTAATTTTAATGGGTATTATAGCTTTTTCATACCTTTATATCACGATGGAATCGGAGAAAGGCCTGGTAGAAAAGATTCAACAGAGTAAGGCCACCATCCTATCCGCACAGGCAACGCTCTCTCAGATAGACAATGAGCTTAAGGAGATTAGGGCGAAGATAGCCGGTATTCGGGAAGACGAGGCCAATAGAAGGGATGAAATAGAACTCATGGATTTGAATTTGAGGGTATACAACCTGACTGAAGAGCAGCAAAAGGCCCGGATAGAAGCGGATATGGAACAAGATATTTTGGAAAAAAACATAAAAAATTTGGAAAAGATAAGACAAAAATCTTTTTTAGAGAAACTCCTGAGAATGTAAATTATCACCTTCCTATATCATATAGCGCCTGAATTTTTCCTTATTACATACCTTTGCCATCAATATCTTTTCCCCGGTCTTTCCCATAATCCTGATAGGAGTCGCTTCGCTGCCCTCAGTATCACTATACGCCACGGTAATAGCTGTAGCAAGCGCGAGCGATTTTTTTGAACAATCTCCTAAAACCACAGTGGTGGGTCCGGGCACGGCAGTTGATGTTAAGACGAGATCCTTATCCTCAGCCAGTGCAAGAATGGCTTGATTTTCCTCTTTATTTCTTCCCACAACAGCTTTTGTGTGAGAACCGATTCTGAAATGACGGCCTAATTTCAAAAGTTCAATTTCTTTTAAATCCAGGCTGTTCTTGGAATCAATCAAATCCCTGAGCCTTTGTGAGAAGGCCTTTTCAGTTAACAGACATCCTCCTCCCGGAGAAGGATATTCTTTAATATTTAGTAACCGAGCAAGCTCAATTTGTGGTTTTCTCGAACGACCCTGAAAATTCATCAGTTTATCCCTATTTACCCATCCCTTTTCTTCGGGGATGGTAAGGGGGAGGTTTTTTGCTGAGAGCGGTCTTAAGAGCAAGTCTTGAATACCGCTTTCAATGGCAGTTAGATTGAGGGATTGCTTATTTTGGGACATAGGTCTCTGGCCCAGTACCTCTCCGGTCAGGACAAAGCTTGCTCCTTCGGTTTCGAGCATCTCGCCGGCGATTCGAAACATAAGGGTATGGCAGTCAATACATGGGTTCATGTTCCCGCCGTAACCGTGTCTCGGGTTTCTTATTACTTCCAAATGGCGTTTAGTGATATCTACGACATTGAAGGGAAGGTCCATATGATGTGCCGATTTTCTAGCCCTCCGAGAGGAGAAAAACGGAGTTTCAAAAAAAAAGGCCTGGACATCAATGCCCTGGGCCCTTATCAATTCCGCTGCCAGCATGCTGTCCAGACCCCCGGAAAAGACGCACAGGGCTCTCATCTACAGTCCTGCCTCTGACAGTGATTCTATCAATGTCTTTTGTTTTTTATTGAGCTTTTTTGGTATGGCTATGCTTATTTCCGCATAGGCATCCCCTCGTGGGTCACCCTTCATGCGGGGAAGGCCATAGCCCTTAAGCCTGAATTTGGCGTTGTTTTGTGTACCGGGTGGAATTTTCAGTTTTAACCGCTTTTTATCGATGGTAGGAATTTCAATTTCTGTGCCAAGAACAGCTTGCGAAAATCTGATTTGATGTTTCGAATAGAGGTCAGCGTTTTCTCTCCTAAAAATCGGATGATCCAGGACCTTAATCTGGACATAAAGATCCCCCGATGGACCCCCGTGGGGGCTGGCGCGGCCCTTCCCGCGAAGCCTCAACTTTTGGCCTGCAGATATTCCGGCAGGTACTTTAACCGAGACCTCTTCCTGATGGCCGTCGGACTGGTAGGAAATTATCTTGTTTGTGCTTTTAGATAGGTCTTCCAAGGTCAATGGGAGTTCATAGATAAGATCTTGGCCCTTCATGGCCCGCGGGTGGCCATGGAAACCGTCGGCGGAACCACCGAAAGGCGAACCGCCACCGTATTGATATTTGCCCGGTCCCCCCATTCCGCCGAATATTTGGCTGAAGATGTTTTGTGCCTTCCCACTACCTCCGAAACCGAACTCGCTGAAGATACTGCCGAAATCAAAGCCCCTAAAGATGTCTTCCTGGGAGAATTTGTTGTGGAATCCTTCCGCACCGAACATATCATATTGTTTTTTCTTTTCAGGGTCACTCAGGACAGCGTATGCCTCGCTTAAGTCCTTGAACTTGTCCTCTGCTGCTTTGTCACCCTTGTTGTGGTCCGGGTGGTATTTTAAGGCAAGCTTGCGATAGGCCTTTTTGATCTCCTCTCGTGAAGACGATTTTGATACACCCAAAATTTTGTAATAGTCTTTCGCTTGCATTTTTCTCTTATAGTTTTTCTCTCAGTTTTAAAATATAGCATTTTAAACAGTAATCACAAGAAAAGATATGTCAAGCTTAGATCTGGAGCCATTTTATTGGGGAATATAACCCCACCTTAAGAGACTGTGTCGTAATGTCATTGCGAGGAGCCTCAGGCGACGAAGCAATCTCG
>CAZUHR010000186.1:0-6815 GCA_964620335.1 uncultured Desulfobacteraceae bacterium | reverse complement strand
TCCTATCAGGACTCCTATACTCAAACCTCGGCAAGCGCCTGTAAAATGTTAACATAACAGCCTCCCTCTAAATAAATTCAGACTTCAATTCCTCTTCTTTTAAGTTCTTCCAATCCTTTTTCATAGAGCACAAACTTTTGAACCTTGCCAACACCGGCCAATGGGAGTTCGTTAAGAAAAAGTACATAACGCGGGATCTTATAACTTGCTATACGTCCTTTACAAAAAGACACTACCTTTTCTTCGGAAATAGGAACATCGGGTTTTGCCACCACAAAAGCCATTCCTACCTCTCCCATGCGCTTATCCGGAACTCCAACCACTGCTACCTGCCCTATGCCTTCCATGGAATATAGAAAGTTTTCAATCTCAGCCGGATAGACGTTGAACCCGCCGGAGATAAACATTTCCTTCAGCCTTCCCGTAATCACAAAATTTCCCTGTTCATCCAACATCCCTAGGTCGCCCGTGTGAAACCAGCCTTCATCATCAAAAGATTCTGCTGTCTCTTTTTCCATTTTGTAATAGCCTTTCATTACAATCCAACCTTTGGTGCAAAGTTCCCCCACCTGGCCGGGTTTCAATTTTCCATTCGTGTTCGGATCCTGAATGCAGATAGAAACACCGGGTAAGGGTTGCCCAGTCGTTTCTGCAAGTACTTCCGGCGTGTCTCCCTTCCGGGTCATGGTTGTGCAGCCACTGTTTTCGGTCATGCCATAACCGTTACAAAGAACCTCGACACCCATCCTGCCGTAAACATCTTTCACCATTTGAACCGGAGCCGGCGCAGCACCGGTCATTGCTGTACGAAGGCTCGAAACATTCGTTTTGCTAAAGTCAGGATGATTAAGTATGTCCAAATACATGGTCGGAGTCCCTGAAAAATTAGTAGCCTTTTCCTTCTCAATCAATTTTAACGCCAACGTTGGGTCATAAGCTTCAATCATAAGTGAACACCCTCCCACCATAGCTGGGAGAAGGATGCCAAAATAATTGCCAAAATTTGCAAAAAAAGGCGCAATGGCAACAAAGCGATCCTTCTCTCGGATCCCGAGGCGTTCACGGAAACAAACAGTTTGTCCGAGATATTGCTCATGTGTTGTCATTACACCTTTAGGAAAACCGGTAGTTCCTGAGGTGTAAGGGATGTTCACTACATCTCCTGGGGACAGGTTGCTTTTACGTCGCCTTAGCTCTTCGTTGGAAGTTTCGTCGCCCGGTAACATAATTTCGTCTGAGGAAAAACAACCCGGCCTAGGATCACCATCAAATACAACTATGTTTTTTAAAAAGGGAAGCTTATCTATATGCAATGCTTCTGGATTGCTCATCTCAAGTTCAGGGCATATATCGAGAATGATTTTATAAAAATCAATTTTCCCTAAGGAACTTGCCATGAGTAATGCCACTGCCTCCGATTGCCTTAAAATGTATTCAAGGTCATAGGACTTAAAACGCGTGGAAAGGGGCACTATGATTGCGCCCGCCTTAATAACCGAAAACTGGGCAACGGCCCAATTTGGATTGTTAGGCATCCAAATGGCTACCTTGTCTCCCTTATTGATACCTAAACTTAGCAGCCCGCGAGAGAAACGCATTACCAGATCATTCATCTCTCGATAAGTGATCCTGGTGCCTCCGGCCACAATGAAATCGTCATCCCCATATCGATCACATGCGTTATCCCACATTTCCGAAAGCGTCTTTCCTTCCCATTCCTTAAGCCACTCATTTTTTTTCATGATTTTACTCTTGATATAGTCAATTAGATTTGCCAAAGGCCTAAGGCCAGACCCTTATCCGTATCTACAAAAACTAAGCTACTAATCAGGTTCAATGTCAGAGTGCGCCCAATGCCCATCTCATTTTTTGCCCCTACTTACTCACAAACCCTTCCTGATGCACCTTGGATATCACAGGCATTAAAGGCTAGGACGGAAGTTAAAACCTTTCACTGGACAAGTACAATCACTTCAGTGCTTGTAGCCCCTGCATCCACTACAAGCACATACAATTATCTGATCAGTTCAATATTTAACTGCAGATAAGGATTACTACCTCTCCAATCTTGAACACAGAGGAGACCTATTTGATTCCTCTACAGGTGCAAATGGAATGCAAACTTGTTTTTTCTTTTATGATCTTAAGGAGAAAAAGATTCTCCCGGATTCAGAAGCACGGCCTCTATCCCAGCATATTTCGTCATATCCTTCGCAAATTCATTGTGCTTTTCGATCATAAAGTTTACAGGAGGAAAGGCCTCAATAAGTCCTTTCAATCCTTCCGGGTCCGGCGCATCTTCTACTTTTGGAAACCAGTGGCAAGGAATATTGTGTTTTGCACCTATCAGGCTTGCTGCATAGGCAGCCTCAGCCGGACCCATTGTAAAAATGTCCGAGGCAGAGAGCACAGCCAGATCTGGCTTGTAGAAATCGCCGATAAGAGTCTTCATCTCTCCCATAAATCCGGTATCCCCAGATACATAGATAGTATAATCGTTTTCGAGTCTAATTATAAATCCAGCTGGCAATCCCGCCTGAGCAAATTGTTGCTCTTCCCCAAAACTTGCGCTGTGATTGGCAGGGACAAGAGTCACTCCGATATTCTCAAAGAGAGGATAGGTCCCTCCGAAGTTTAGCGGAAATACGTTCTGCCGGCGACCTGCAAAAGCCAGAAGAAAATATTCATACTGCACAACACCCATAACATGTTCATTAGCGTCAAGGAGTTGTTCAAGGCCCAAAGAATGATCAAAGTGGGCATGAGTGCATAAGACTAAATCCACGTCCGACCATTTACTTTTGTCCTGCCATTCTTTAGGGCATGTGGGATTGCCTTCAATCCAAGGATCAACAATAATGACTTTTCCCTCTTCACTTACTATCCGCAACATACTATGTCCCAAAAGTTGAATCTCCATGGTGAACCTCCTTCTTAGCTATTGTTAAAAGCCCGCAAAATCAGTAGGCACTGGAAAGTATTAACCCGGTGTGCCTACAGATGTAACTCCTACCTCATTGATAAATTGCAAGATTTCCGGCATTCCTATTCCAGGCTTTGGTCGATCGCACTGATCAGAGCATAAACATGGCGCGAAAAGGGCATGGAAACATCTTTTGCTTCACCTTCTCTCACAGCAAAGCCAAATATAGACTCGCACTCAGTTCGCCTTCCGGCAACAATATCCTGGGCAATGGACGGCATCACCTTGATTGCTCCCTTTTCTTCCAATCCTTTACCCCTCTTCTGAAGTAATTTCACCGCTTCCTCCGGTGAAACCTGCGATATTGTTTTGACTTCAAAGCCTGGATAGTCATTAACTTCCACCCCACTCGCCTTGGCCAAATCCGCATACTCTCTATATATCTGGGCAATCAAATCAGCGCTGTGCGGGTTAAGCAGAACTTTGTAATAAGGCAAACGCGTAAGCCCACATACCCCCGATGCGGCGGCAAAATTAATCCATTTACACCAGTCAGCGCTGACCACCTGATCACTTGCCTCGGCATTCAGACCCCCGTCTTTGAAAAGTTTGACTGCCGATTCCACCCGTGGCGAAATTGTTCCATCCAGCTCGCCCAAAAAGGTAATCCCACTCATGGTGTGCATAACGGTTTTTTGATCGATTCTGCTGGCCGCTTCAAGGCAACAGCCGCCTATAACCTTCTCTTTACCGAAGTATTTTTCTAGGATAAGTTCCTTGTCTACCCCATTTTGAATGGAAAGAACCGTTTCAACTCTGTCTTTAAAACTGGAAACTGATGCGGCTGCTGCTTCCGTGTGAAAGGTCTTGACACAGAACATCAAAAGATCTACGTCACCTAAGGACTTGGGATCATCTGTACCTTTCAATTTAACTTTGTGGGAATCGCCCTGAACTGTTCTGACCTCAACATCCTCCTTATTGAGCCTTTCAACTACCTCCGGCAGGTCCAACATTGTGACATCAGCACCACCCTTTACCATGTAAGATGCTAAGAGAGTCCCTATTGCACCTGCTCCAACAATTACGGTTTTCATGGTGGCCCCCCTCCTTAGATTTAAAGATTTAATTAAGATGTTTTGTATTTTTGTCCTTCTTTAAAGGCTTTGACATTTTCCGCCATCATCTTTTTTGCAAATCGGCTTTTAATTGATTTTATCCAGTACTCATTATTTATAATGCTCATTTCGGGAAGTGCCGATAGCAGTCCGGTTAGAATTGTATTGACAAATCTTGGATCACCCAATTTAGATGCCCAGCTATAAGCATCCAGCTTTATTAAACGAATCTTCCTTTCTTTCAAAGTATCAAAACCGCTATCATCCGGATACTTTAGCCCTAAAGTGAAAGCAATGGGAGGGACTATTTTTTGTTCATTGACAATAATTGCTCCGCCTGCTTTTACAAAGTGTAACCAGCGCAAGGCTTCCGCCTGCTCAAAAGCCAGCATAATATCAGCCTCACCATCTAGTATGAGGGGAGATGTTATGCCAGTTCCTACCCGGACGTGGCTAGTTACCACGCCCCCCCTCTGTGACATCCCGTGAACCTCACTTTTCTTTGCTTCAAGGCCTGCGCGCATGGCAGCATCGCATATGATTTCGCTTGCAGCAATGACGCCCTGTCCACCCACGCCAACTATGAAGACGTTAACACCACTTTCTTCAACCAATCCATTTTGTCGCTTTTTCTTCGGCATGACGACCTCCTTATTCGCTCAATTGAATGGCCTTTGAAGGACATACCTGGGCACAAATCGAACATCCTGTACAGACCATTTGATCAATGTTGACTATCTCTTTACCCTTCTTCGTTAGTCTTTCAGTTACAGATATCGCAGGGCAGCCTACGTCCATACAAGTATGGCAGCCTACACATTTTCCCTCGTTTACTATGTAAGGAGTGGTGGAGATTTTCTTTGGCATAAGAGCACACGGGCGGGTATTAATGATTACCGCAGGGCCTTTGAACTCAACAGCCTCTTCGATAGCAGCTCGGATGCGCTTGATATTATAGTTGTCAATTTTTCGGACCCATTTCACACCGAGTCCTCGAACAAGGTCTTCAAAATCGACAGCCACACTCTCTGTCCCTTTGGCTGTTCGACCACAGGCGGCATGACCTTGGCCTCCCGTCATTGCCGTTGCCCGGTTATCCATTATTATTAGGACAATGTCAGATTGATTATAGACGGCGTCCAATAGGGGTGTAATTCCCGAGTGAAGAAAGGTTGAGTCGCCGATAGTGGCAATAACAGGTCTGTCGGATGTGCCCGCCTTTGCCAATCCGACTGCATTTCCGATGCTTGCCCCCATACAGATAGCAGTATGCATGCTAGCAAGGGGCGGCAGTACGCTGAGTGTGTAGCACCCGATGTCACCAAGACTGTGATAGTCCAATTTTTTTATAACATAGTAGATACCTCGATGCGGGCAACCAGCGCACATAAGTGGTGGTCTTAAAAGTCCCGGCTGAGGTTCCGCTACTACCGAAACCGGCCTTTTAGGCTTGATCCCAGCTTTTACAAGACCTTGATGCACCAGGTAAGGGTTCAGTTCTCCCTGTTTTAAAAAGAAGGACCTACCAATGATATCCTTCTTAATTCCCGCGATCTTCATCTCCTCTTCAAAAAAAGGCCTGGTCTCCTCGATCACAACGAGTTTGTCAACTTTTGATGCGAATTCTCTCAGCCTCTCGGCAGGAATTGGAAATGAAAACCCAAGTCGAAAAATGGATGCTTCCGGTATCACATATTTCACATATTGATATGCTGCGCCGGAGGTTACAATGCCTACATCTTTCGATGCCCACTCTATAACATTCAGATCTGTCTCCTCCGCATATGCCTTTAGCTTTTCCAGCCTATCAATAACCTCAGTCTCTCTTTTAACCGCATTTCCTGGAACGACCACCCACTTTGGGGGATTACGAATGAATCCTTTTGCCTTTTGCTCGACTCTGGGGTAGAGGTCTACCGGGCTCTTGGCATGGGCAACTCGGGTGTAAGTCCTGAGGATTACGGGGGTATCAAACCTTTCACTAATTTCAAAGGCGCGACCGACGTAATCCTTGGCGCTTTGACTGTCATACACATCCAAACAGGGAACCCTTGCAAATTTTGCGATCATTCGGGAGTCATCCTCTGTTTGCGAGCTGTGCTGACCTGGATCATCGGCAATTGCCAACACGAAACCTCCGTTCGTCCCGGTATGAGACCAATTGATAAGAGGATCCAGCGCCACATGTATTCCCGACTCTTTCATAGATACCATGACCCGAACTCCCCCCATGGCCGCACCTATGCCAATTTCCATAGCGGTCTTCTCATTGCTTGCCCAATCAGCCTGAATTTCCTCATATTGTGCAGCATTGGCCAAAATCTCTGTTCCTGGCGTACCGGGATACGATGCAGCTACAACAACACCCGCTTCGTAGGCTCCTCTGGCGATTGCTTCGTTCCCATTTAACAATACCCTTCCTTCTATTTTTTGATCCTTTTTTAATGCTTTTCCAGCCATGGCTTAACCCTCCCGCTATTTGATTTTTAAATATTAGCCGTAAAAATATATTTACCAGTAAGTATATTAAAACACCTACTAAGTTTATTTTTGTATCAATAAATCCAAATGCCCATTAAGGCTGTTTTAGAATCCCCTTGAAAAAGATTGTTTTAATACTTTCTATTAACCCTTCAACTCCCTCTGTTCTTGAATAATCAAACCAGTAGTACGGCCACGTGCACATACCAATGAGATTCAGAGCGGCAAACGAGTCCTTTAGATTATTTGCCCGATCTTCATCCTGTAATTGTCTTATGCTTTTTCTCAGTAAC
>CAZUHR010000185.1:0-6823 GCA_964620335.1 uncultured Desulfobacteraceae bacterium | reverse complement strand
CCACGCCGGGGAGAAGACTTTCCTGATGGACAAAAAGATACGTGCCGTCGCATTACCGCGCCTGCTTGATGATATTGAACCTTTGTGAAATGGTGTCAGCCCCTTGACATTGGACAGAAGTGGCCTACGAACTTTCCAGTCGGGAGGCTGACCTTGTGAACTTGGGGACTGTAATGAAATATGGGATGAAATCAGCCGAAACAGGGTAAAAAACGGGATTGAAAAGGCGGGGTAAGGGCATTTCACGAGGACATTTTGGCTGCGGGGAACGGCCAATTGAAGGGCAAAAATAAGGGGTCCAAAAACGGCTGAACCCCTTGATATATCTATGGCGGGCGATGCGCGACTCGAACGCGCGACCTCTGGTTCCGGAGACCAACGCTCTATCCAACTGAGCTAATCGCCCGACAATATTTCTGTTAGCAGGTTTAGCCCATGAGGTCAAGATCTGGATGCTTGCATATCAAATTTAAATTAGTTTGATTTTGTTTCTTTAATAGCAACCAAAAAATATTGACAATATGGGAGGGCTGTGTTATTCATTTTTACGATTTAGTTTTTTAAAATAGTTACTTATCAATTGTCAGACGGGGTATCGCCATGAGTAATAATGATACGTTTTCCGGGGATGGAAAAAAGGGCGAAGAAGAACTCCTTGATTTTGATTTTGAAACATCTTCCGGAGAAGATGTCGGAAATGAGGGCAGTGATTTTTCATTGGATGAGGAGATCCTGGAACTGGTAGATATAGTTGAACCGGGAGGGGATATTGAGGATTCGGAATCTGATGAGATAGCTAAATTGCTGCAAGAAGAGCCTGTCGAAGAACCGGAAGAAAAAGTATTGGATTTGGAATTAGAGGAGTTAGATAAACCCCGTGAAGAAGACACATCCCAGATTCTTGAATCGGATATCGGATCTGTTCTTGATGATCTGGAATTATCTGAGGATGGGATTGATGAAGTAGAAAAGTTGTTCGAAGATTCGGAATCTGATGAGATAGCTAAATTGCTGCAAGAAGAGCCTGTCGAAGAACCGGAAGAAAAAGTATTGGATTTGGAATTAGAGGAGTTAGATAAACCCCGTGAAGAAGACACATCCCAGATTCTTGAATCGGATATCGGATCTGTTCTTGATGATCTGGAATTATCCGAGGATGGTGTTGACGAAGGAGAGAAGTTGTTCGAGGATTCGGAATCTGATGAGATAGCTAAATTGCTGCAAGAAGAGCCTGACGAAGAGGACGTGGGGTTTGAAGAAGAGACCGAACTGGATCTGGAAGAATTAGAACAGATACCTGAAGAGGATGAAACCCAGGCTTTTGAAGCAGATTTGGATACCACTATTGCAAGGATGGAACCGGCGGAAGAGGTAGATACAGAGCTTCAGCTGGATGAAGGTGACCTTGAAAGCATATACGATGACGAAGCATTAGGTGTCGCCAAGGTTGAGGACGAGGAACTGGCAGGGCTTGAAGAGAGCCAGGAGGCTCCCGTAGGTGATGGAGATACTTTTGACTTAGGTCCCGAAACGCCACCGGAAATTCCGTACGAGGATTTGAGCGGGGTATCCGAGATTACGGAAGGGGCACTTGAAGATGATATGCTTTCTCATTTAGGACAAGAAATTACCGGGATCTCCGAAGAGAGGATTGAATCCATCATTAGGGAAGTGGTAGAAGATGTTGTGGAGAGGGTCGCGAGAGAGACCATGGTAACTGTTGCAGAGAAGCTTATCAAAAGTGCAATTGATGCCCTGAAGGAGAGCATCGAATCTTCACGTGATTAAAGTGCAGCCCGAAACTATTTTAGGATTTTGAGATAAACTGTTTTGGTCAAGGGGTTGTCAATATTGCAACCCCTTTTTTTAGTTTTTTGATAATTTCAACCTCAAGGAGCATTTGTAAATATGGCGGAAGAAATACTGGACAAGGGTTACGAACCTAAGAATGTCGAAAGGAAATGGTACGACTACTGGGAAAAGAACAACCTTTTCAGGGCGGAGGCATGTTCTGATAAAGAGCCCTTTTGTATAGTGATCCCTCCTCCAAACGTCACAGGTAGCCTGCATATGGGGCATGCCCTCAATAACACCTTGCAGGATATCCTGTGCCGATACGAGAGAATGAAAGGTCGAAATGTTCTCTGGCAACCGGGCACCGATCATGCAGGTATTGCCACCCAGAACGTCGTGGAGAAGGACCTGGCGGCTAAGGGAACCGATCGCCACGAGGTTGGAAGGGATAAATTCATTGATCTGGTCTGGGAGTGGAGAAAAAAGTATGGCGGGGTGATTGTAAACCAGTTGAAAAGGTTAGGATGCTCCTGTGACTGGAGCAGGGAACGCTTTACCATGGATGATGGTCTTTCTAAGGCGGTCAAGGAAGTTTTTGTACGGCTTTACGAGGAGGGGCTGATATACCGGGGAGACTATATTATCAATTGGTGCCCAAGATGCCATACTGCCCTGGCGGATCTTGAGGTTGAGCATCACGACACCGATAGCTATTTTTATTATATTCGTTATCCATTTAAGCAGGGAGGGGGGTATCTGGTAGTTGCCACTACCCGGCCAGAAACCCTTTTGGGCGACACAGCCGTGGCAGTGAACCCGGATGATGAACGCTACAAAGAACTATCAGACTCTTATGTGCTCTTGCCTGTGCTCAAAAAACCGATACCTGTGATTTTTGACAAATACGTGGATACTGAATTCGGTACGGGTGCTCTGAAAATAACTCCCGCCCATGACCCGAATGACTTTGAGATCGGAAATGTCCACAAACTTGAAAGAATCAAGGTCATTGACGAAGATGGGAAAATGAATGAACTGGCAGGTCCGTATAAAGGCATGGACAGGTTTGAATGCCGCGAAAAGATACTGGAGGATCTGGAAAACGATGGCTTGCTCGAAAAAATAGAGTCTTACCAGCATGCGGTGGGGCACTGTTACCGGTGTAAGACCATGATAGAGCCGCTTCTTTCAAAACAATGGTTTGTAAAGATCGGCCCTCTTGCTGAGGAAGCGAGCCGGGCGGTTAGGGAAGGAAAAACAAAGATATTCCCATCTAATTGGGAAGGAGTCTATTTTGAATGGATGAATAACATAAGAGACTGGTGTGTTTCCAGGCAGATCTGGTGGGGTCACCGTATTCCTGCCTGGTATTGCCGGGCGTGCGGCGAGGTTCATGTGGCAAAGGAGGAACCTCAGACCTGCAGGTCCTGCAGGAGTAACGACCTTGCTCAAGAAACCGACGTCCTTGACACCTGGTTTAGCTCGGCCCTATGGCCCTTTTCCACACTCGGATGGCCTGACAAAACCGATGAACTAAAGACGTTTTACCCGACATCGGTCCTTATCACAGGTTTTGACATCCTTTTTTTCTGGGTTGCCAGGATGATGATGATGGGAATTCATTTCATGGGGGATATTCCTTTTAGGCATGTCTATATTCATGCTCTGGTGAGAGATGCAGAGGGCAAGAAGATGAGCAAGTCAAAGGGAAATGTAATCGATCCCCTGGAAGTGATGGATAAATTCGGCACTGACGCATTTCGCTTTACACTGGCAGCCCTGGCCGCGCAGGGCAGAGATGTAAAGCTTTCTGAGGAAAGGATCTCAGGTTATCGCCATTTTGTAAACAAGATATGGAATGCTGCCAGGCTGGTATTGATGAACCTGGACCATGATGGATATATGGCAGAGGAGGAAAGGGTCTATACGCTTCCGGATCGATGGATTTTTACAAGGCTCGGCCGGGTCAGTGAAGAAATTTCTCAGGCCATTGAAGACTATCGGTTTAATGATGCTGCAGGTCTATGTTATCAATTCATATGGCACGAATTTTGTGACTGGTATCTTGAAATGGCCAAGAAAGGACTTTATGGGAAAGACAAAAATCAAAAGAAATCATCAAGGGCCATTGTTCAAGAGGTACTTATGGCCTCGCTGAAGCTTTTGCACCCCTTTATGCCTTACGTAACGGAAGAGATATGGCAAAAGCTGCCGGGGGCGAAAGGGAGTATCATGATTGCCGGTTTCCCTGAAGTCTCGGAATTCATCAGGGATGTGGACGCAGTCAGGAAAATGAATCTGCTCATGGGATTGATTACGGGAATTAGAAATATCCGTGGCGAGATGAATATACCGCCTTCAAGGAAGATCAATATCGCAATTGACGTTGCGGATGGAAAAGAGAAGAATGTTTTAGAGAATAATCTGGACCATATCCGGAATCTGGCCAATGTGAAAGATGTATCCATTGATTCCGGTATGCCAAAACCTGATGCGTCGGCAACTGCGGTATTCGGTCAGAACCAGGTGCATGTTCTCCTGAAAGGTCTTCTGGATTTTGAGGAAGAAAGAAAGAGGCTGAGAAAAGAGATAACAAAACTTGAAAAGGATATCGGCATTTCAAACAAAAAGCTATCTAATAAAGGCTTCCTGGAGAAGGCGCCTGCTGAAATCGTTGCCGAGGTAAAGGAAAAGGTTGATGACCTGTCCATAAAGCTTGAAAAACTAAACCAGAACCTTCGGTTCTTTGAGGCGATCCGTGATTGAAAACGAGCCTGCTGTCAAACGTATTGTCCAGCTAGCCATCGAGGAAGACCTTGGTTCCGGTGATTTGACCACGGATGCAATTGTCAACCCCAGGGCCAACGGAAAAGCAACTCTCGTAGCGCGCGAAGCATTGGTCCTGGCGGGGTTGCCGATATTTGAAATGGTTTTCTTTGCGATGAGCCCGGAAATTAAGCCTGAGGAGTATTACGGGGACGGAGATTTTGTTCCGGCCGGAAAAAACGTGTGTGTTCTTAAGGGCCCGTTGTCGTCCATATTAAAAGGAGAGAGAACCGCCCTCAACTTTCTTCAACGAATGAGCGGCATTGCGACATTGACGCGGCAGTATGTTGAAAGGGCAGGCCCTTCAAAGGTCAAGGTCCTCGATACAAGAAAGACCGTTCCCGGACTCAGGGTGCTTGACAAATATGCTGTTCGGATAGGGGGTGGATTTAACCACCGTTTCGGTCTGTTTGACGGCGTTCTCATCAAAGACAACCATATTGCGGCAGCCGGATCCATTACCCAAGCAGTAGAGCTGGCCAAGAAGAATACGCCGCACACGGTCAGAGTTGAAGTTGAAGTGGAGAACCTGGACGGAGTAGAGGAGGCTGTTAAGACAGGCGCAGATACCATTTTGCTCGATAATATGCAGCCCGAGGAAGTAAGAAAGGCGGTTAAGCTTGTAAAGGGTAGGGCAGTTCTTGAGGCCTCCGGCGGCATCAACCTGGATACTATTGAAGATATGGCGAAGACCGGTGTGGATTTTATTTCAATAGGCGCCCTGACCCATTCTGCAAGGGCGGCTGATTTCAGCCTGGAGATTATTTCCGGGTAGGAGAGGATCCCGTGCTGTGGGATATTTTCGTTAACAGAAGAAGTAGAAGTAGGAAAAAAGGCCTGGAAGATGACCCTATTGGTGACGTGGTGGAGATCATCGAAAAATTCGCCCCAAAGGGATATAGATCGGAAAGGGATATGTTTTTTTATAATTATAAAATCATGCAGCCATATCCAAAGCCCCTCTTTGCTTTTCTCCAGACGGTTTCCCAGAGGGATCGCCTTAACTCTGACCCGGTCCCTTTCAAACGAGAGGTATTTGTTAAACTCAAGGACTTTTATGACCCGAGAGACAGATTGTCTCTGGCTATGGCGGTAGAGGATAAAGGCCTGATAAAAAAGTTTAGAGAAGTTTTTCTGTTCTTTTATGACAAAAAGGATCTGTCGTCAGAAGACATAAGGGAGTTGATAAAAGATATCTGATTGCATCTTTGAAAGCCCCGTCCTTTGAGGCTGTGTCGTAATGTCATTGCGAGGAGCCCCAGGCGACAAAGCAATCTTGTAACACGTCGAAATTAAAGGGATTGCCGCGCTCCCTTTGGTCGCTCGCAATGACCGGGAGGGATTGTGACACAGTCTCTTTGGGCGTAGATTCTTTAAAAAGGAGGTTGTATGGCAATACACAAGAAACGCGAAAGGCAGCGTGAAATAGAACGCCGTCGTCGTCGAAGGAAGAAGCGGCTTAAAGAGAGGGAAAGAGAAACAAAGCGACGGTTCACAGAGGACTAGAGCAATCAAGATAGCCAGGCATAAGGACTATTGTTTCTTACAGATAAACACCCAATCCTCTCTGTGCAGCGACGGGAAAAGGGCGGAATTCTTTCTAAATACCCTTATTTCCTTTGCGATATCAAAATGCTCACCCAGGAGTTCCCGGATACTTGCCAGCGTGTATGAGTAAGGATGTGCGTCCTCTCTCAAAAACGGCAAACAGTTTTCAACAAACCTGCGAAGTAGAGCAATTGGTGCAGGGTGCAGGAATATGCCGAGCAGAAAAGTACCGTCCTTTTTCAGGACGCGGCGAATTTCGGAAAGGACTTTAATAGGGTTGATCATGTGATCCAAGGCATTGAAACTGATCACAACATCAAAACTCCCGTCTTCTTTGGGAATGTTTTCGGCCGGGCAACAAAGCTTCTCTCCCATGGGGATTTTTTCCGGATAGGTCTTTAGATATGAATCCATAAGGGGATCCAAAAAGGATTTCGAACCGATATTAAACAGTTGTCCGGCGCAGGTCGGTCCGCATCCCACATCAAGGATGTTCGATTCGGGTTTAAGTTCTTTGGATAATTCATTGATAACAGGACCGTATCTGGACACCACACGGGCAATCTGATCATCAAACACATCATTGCGTTTCCAGAATTCATCCTCCTTTGATTGGGCGTGCTGCCATCTGTTTTTTTTGTTATTCACCATTCAT
>CAZUHR010000184.1:0-6825 GCA_964620335.1 uncultured Desulfobacteraceae bacterium | reverse complement strand
CGAAGGGTAGCGAATCAAAATGCCAATGTCACAAAACGAAATCGAGGATCTGAAATATGCAAAAGATCTATTAGAAAACCCGGGCCTGGCTGCAAGAATAACCGATGCGTTGGGAACTGTTATTGAAAAGGGTTTTGAAATTCTACCAGCAAAATGGTCAGGGGTGGTCCAGCAGGCTACAAGAGAATCACTTCGCAAGGCACTGGAATTTGCGGTCATAACGATGGATGAACGGCCGAGGGCATCTTCCTGGAATTTTTTGCACAAAATGCTTGCTGCAACTTCCGGTGCAGTAGGTGGTGCCTTTGGTCTGCCGGCCCTTACAGTCGAGTTGCCTGTCTCAACAATCATCATGCTCCGTTCCATTGCCGATATCGCACGGAGCGAAGGCGAAAAGATCAAAACGCTCGAATCAAAGTTGGCTTGCCTGGAAGTTTTTGCCCTTGGAGGAAAATCGCCCGGAGACGATGCAACGGAGACCGGATATTTTGTTGTGCGGGCTGCTTTTTCCCGAGAGGTTTCTGCGGCCGTCAAGTACATAGCGAAAAAAGGGTTGGCAGAGGAGGGTGCCCCGGCGATTACCAGGTTCATAACCACAATTGCATCCCGTTTCGGAGTAAACGTCTCAGAGAAAATCGCGGCACAGGCCGTGCCTATAATTGGAGCAGCGGGAGGTGCATTGATAAACACGATTTTTATCGATCATTTCCAGGACATGGCACGTGGTCATTTTATAGTACGCAGGCTTGAAAGGGTCTATGGGACTGATGAGGTTCAGCGTCAATATGAGGAACTGTGATTAGCGATAAAGAGATGCGTTTTTTATGTTTAGAATATGGTGAATCCGGGACATCCTCAAAACGTTGCCCTTGCCCCGGTTTCAAATGGTAAGGGTCCTTACTGTTCAAGAATAGCAAAATACTTGTCTTCTTTTTTAGCTGTTATTCAATAAAACTTGAATAACAGCTTCTTTTCTGTTATATTATTCTATAAAACTTGAATAAGGAGACACAATGAGCAGGAGCGGTGTATATTTAAGGCAGCCCACCGGATACAAGGCTTTTATCCTGAATTCCCTACCGCCTAGACCTCCGGTGAACATTGAAGGGGGCCTGCAAAATCTTCTTTCCAGGGCAGATATGTCCATTGCCCGTCTGGACGGCCTGGGCCATACACTCCCCAATGCAGATCTCTTTATTGCCATGTATGTGAAAAAGGAGGCATTGCTCAGTTCACAGATAGAGGGAACGCAGGCATCTCTTGAAAATCTGTTTGAATTTGAGAGTGGTGAAAAACTTAAGAATATTAATGACGTTACAGAGGTGGTTAATTATGTAAAGGCGCTGAATTATGGCATAGGGAGATTGGACAGCTTCCCCATGAGCCTGCGGTTGATAAAGGAGATTCACACCATACTGTTGGAGGGAGTACGTGGTGGAGAGAAGACTCCGGGTGAGTTTAGGAAATCGCAGAACTGGATTGGCCCGCCCGGCTGCACACTCTCTGATGCAACGTATATCCCACCTCCACCTCATGATGCGAAAGATGCCATGGGCGATCTTGAATTGTATATGCATGCCCCGGAACATCTACCTGTTTTACTCGACTGTGCCCTGGTGCATTACCAGTTTGAAACAATTCATCCCTTTCTCGATGGAAACGGGAGGCTTGGACGTCTTCTTATAACTTTTTACCTCTACTGGAAAAAGGTGCTTAACAAGCCACTATTATATATGAGCTATTATTTCAAAAAACACCGTCAGGAATATTATGATCGCCTGAACATGGTACGGCAGAACGGGGATTATGAGCAGTGGGTGGCTTTTTTCTTGAAAGGGGTTATTGATACGGCTGATTCCGCTCTCGACACCACGAAGAGTATACTTGGACTTCAGACCAGCCACCGAGACCTCCTCTGGCAGAAGAGGCTATCGTCTCCTCTGGCCATTGGAATTCTTGAGAAGCTTTTTCATACACCATATATTTCTGTAAAGGATGTGGCACAGGCATTCGGTATCTCCTATCAGACGTCTTCAACACTCATATCGCAACTCGAAGACATAGGGATTCTACGGGAGATAACCGGTAGAAAAAGGGATAAGCGCTATCTCTATGCCGACTATATTGATATCCTATCCGAAGGGACAAAGGTATGAGGCAGGGTGAATGAAGTAGTGTACAGATTTCTCTCTATAGAAGCAAATCCATGAAAAAAAGGAGATAGTATGTATAAAATTGCGAAAAAGACAGGTTTTCTTGGTGCGGGCAATATGGCCACCGCCCTGATCAAGGGGCTAATTGAAAGCGGCGTTTATGATCCGGAAAAATTGTCGGCTTCTGACAAGAGCAAAGAGGCGTTGAAAAAAGTCTCTAATCAATTCGGGGTGGAATGCTTTTCCTCTAATGCGGATATGGTTCGCAAATGCTCAGTTTTGGTGCTTTCGGTTAAGCCCCAGAATATAAAAGAGGTGTTAGAGGATGTGAGAGAAGATGTGAGGGAAGATCATTTGGTGATATCCATTGCGGCGGGGATTCCCCTTAAAATGATCAACCAAATCCTTAAGAAGGATATTCCGCTTATCCGGGTGATGCCAAATACACCTGCGCTCGTTCAAAAAGGAATAAGTGCCCTGGCAGGGGGGAAATTCGTAAAACCCGATCACATGGCGGTCGCCAGGACCATCTTTGATGCTGTGGGAGACACGGTGGAGGTGGAAGAAAGCATGATGGACGCGGTGACGGCCCTGTCAGGGAGCGGGCCTGGGTATGTGTTCAGGATAATGGAATGTATGGTCGATGCAGGAACGGCCGTGGGGCTTGAAAGGGATACATCGCTTAAGCTGGTTATTCAGACCTTCTTGGGTGCAGCCTATCTGGCAAAGGAGTCTGAGCATTCTCTATCCAGGCTGAGAGAAATGGTAACCTCACCGGGCGGAACAACAGCCGCCGGTCTGTCCGTATTTGATAGCATGGGTCTTGAAGAAATGACAAAAAACGCGGTTGAGGCCGCATGCAAGAGGTCAGTGGAACTGGGGAAAGATTAGCGTGGACGTCATAAAGTATCATCAGAGATAGCATGGTCCGTTTACTTTCAGGGCTTTTTCTGGCTTTATTTTTGCTATTCCTGAACGCCGAGTGCGGGGTGAAGGAAAGACCACGTTATGCTGCCCCGACACTTCTTCCTGGCACAGAACGCCAGATGAAGAGCCCGGGCTTCTGGATCAGCCGTCATCCTTTTCCTGATAAGGTCATAATGAGTCCTTTAGAGATCAATGAATTAAATGCCCACATTGAACACAGTCTTAAAACAAGAAAGGTTATCTCCGGGCTTGGTCTCCTGTATTCAGGTAAGGACTTAATTTCATATCTGGAGAAAAAACTGGATCGTTCGTGCAAAAAGCGGCTTTATCTGGGCAATGGGAAAAGGACGGGCCCAGGTTTTTATCAGGAAATAAGAAAGCGGATGGCCTTAAATTCAATCCATTCCGAAATATTATTAAGGTATGGCTTTATTGTTCAATATGCCGATCAGCGCGTTTTCCCTACAGAGAAAGGTCTATTTGCCGAACCTGATGATACTGATTTTGACGAATTACAAAACAGCGCTCTTGATATCGGCACGCCTCTGGCGGTCCTTCACCAAAGTGCGGACAGGAGGTGGTATTATACAATAGCGCCACTGAGTTCCGGCTGGGTAAAAGTGGAAAATGTTACACTTTGCAGCTTAAAAGAACTGAAGAATTTGACGAATCACTTATCATTCGTAGTAATTACAAGGCCGAAGGCGGGGGTTTATCTCGATTCCTCCTTAACACAGTATCATGATTATGTTAGGATGGGCGTTAGATTGCCTCTTCATAAAATGGATTCAAAAGCGGTACAGGTTATTATTCCCTTTAGAAAATCGGATGGGACTTATGCACAAAAAGCAGCCTATGTGAGAAAAGAAATGGTGCATAAAGGATATCTTCAATTTACCGCACGAAATATTATTCAGCAGGCGTTTGAATTGCTAAATGCACCTTACGGCTGGGGTGGGATGTATGGTGAACAGGACTGCTCCAGGTTCATCCAGGAAATTTTTGCTACTACCGGTATACTTTTCCCAAGGAATTCTTCAGACCAGGCTCAGGTAGGTTTCTTGATAGGTGAATTTGATGAAAACAGCACTGAAAAGGAAAAGCTTGAAGTTCTATCTAAGAAGGCTATTGGTGGAATTTCGGTATTGTATATAAAAGGACATATCATGCTTTTCCTTGGCATGGTCGATAAGAAACCCTATGCCATTCACGCGACCTGGGCGTATCGAGATTCGGTCCGGAAGGGCAATGCCTACAGAAAGATAAATCGTGTGGCAGTATCAAACCTGTTCTTGGGAAGCGACTCAAAGAGAGGTTCTCTTCTGAAACGCTTAATAGTGATAAGAAATATCCTCGCCTCATATCACTCTTGATATTTTGTGATAAAAGGATGGTGATCACATGAAAAGAATCCTACAATTAATTTTTTTTCTTGCAATTGTATGGTGTCTTGTATGTGTTGGGAGGCCTTACTGGGACAGGTATTGGCTTGGAAACGATATGGAGGCCGTGGCCATATACGGGACAAAAAACACTATTGCACATACAAAGGCTTTTCTGACCCGAAAGATGAAGATGGCTGGCCGTGATTTCGAAGCTGAAGATTTTACGATTGAAAAAGATAAAAACAATAGAACTACCATTAGTATAACATACGAAGATGAAATCATTATTTTTGGTCAGGTTGTGAAGACTCTCAGATTTAAAGTGGAAAAGACCAAAAAGGAGGTTGCAGCAATGTTATAGGTGGGGAAGGTTTTGGAATATATAAAATGAAAAAAGAGAGAAATAGTCCTCGGAAATATGACCTGTTAGACTCCTATCAAGGCGAGGGTTCTCAATGGTCATCGGAAATTGTTTTGATTATTTCTTCCACAGGCTGGTCAAACTGAATACCGACGAAGTAATTCCCGGCAGGCACTTGCCGGCAATACACCACCCTCCCATTAACGGAAAAGATAGATTCTTTAATAGCTATTTCCATTTCCAGTAGAGCGTTTTTGTCTAAGGGTTCAATGGTTTCCAATTTAATCCCAGATTGACTCATATCAAGGGTTCTGGTCGTTGCAAAGGGTGACTTCTGAACGCCTTTTTCCTTTCCCACATAGGATATAAGCCAAAGCGATTTCACCCTTGGATAATGTCTTCTTTCAGACGATTCTAGTTGATTTTTGTTCACATATACCTCCCTCAAAATATACGCACGAAAGGAATAGTTTATTCAAAAATAATTTTTTTCTGGAAATTTGCTTTAATTATATCATAAGGTTTCAAATATTACAATCTTGTAAGGTGAGATTTACGTCTTTATTATGAATGGGGATAAAATGTCCTTTCGTTCCATAATAACTGTGTTTGTCGCCCTAGGATTGCTTGCAATGAGAAGCATAGGTCCAAAATTGAAAAGGTATCACCTTCTTAGCAGTAATTTTTCATCTAGGAGCTGGTCAAATTTTATATGAATAGAATAATCGTCAAAAGGATGTGACCTAACACCAATTACCGTACCGTTTTTATCTATTTTCTGTTTGGAACTTCCTAAAGGAAGGACAAATTTTATGTTCATTTTTCGACCCAATAACAGACGTGCGTTTTCTTTCTTTGAAATCCTTATAATATATGACAGTCCGCCAATAGAAATGTCCGAAAGCTCCCCTTTAAACGCCTTTCCTAAAGGCTTTCCGGATGCACCCAAAAGTTGAATCATTCCTTTTCCCGACAGTCTGACCCGTTTTTGACTTCTGCGATCCAGGTTTTTTGCCTTTAGCAGGTCACGAACTTTTTTAAACTTGAGGCAATATTCTTGAAGTCTTGATTCAAGTCCCGGAAATTCATCTCTCCAATTCAGTAATGCATCTTTTTCCAAAAAGTTCAGTTTCACGCGTGACAGTGTTATCAGTGAGGTCGTACAGACTGATTCGTAAAAAAATGTGTCTTCCCCTGCAATATGACCTGTACCTAAAGTTTTTAATAAGACTTCCCTTTCCTCTTCTCTGTATGCCAGTTTTAATTGTCCCTGATCGATAAAATAGAGGTTTGAGTTTCGTTCACCCTGTTTAAATATGGTCTCGTCGATATCATATGTAGCTTTTTTCATTGCATAATAGAGGGCATTTGCCTGTTCATCGGAAAGTGTATCGTATAGCTTTGACCATATAACCAGGTGGTCTTTATCTATGGATTCGCTTTTCTCCTCTTCAATAATCTCACCTGATCTGACGATCTCATTCAGCGCCATAGAATCAACTTCATAAAGCTTTTCTCTCAGCACTTCAGCCTTTGCAAAATCTTTTTTCTTGGCATACGTTACAATCAAGTCAAACAACAATTTAACAGCGCCTTCGTTATTACCCTGCTTGACATACTGGTCAACTAACTCCTCTTGATAGGAAAGATCGACCACAACAAGCTCCTCCTTTTTAAATTCCTTTAGATATAAGAAATCCTGTTGATTTATATTCGCTTGCTATCCGGCACTTAGGAAACGGTTGAATGCCGAACTGAAAATTCGTCCTATTCATTTTCGGAACATATAACTAAAATTCAGGATAATCAATTAATTTTAAGTGGAAACCAATGTCAGCCACCAAATATGAATAGAGGACCATTTTTTAATAAAGCCGCTCCGTGAGTTTTTACATCAGCGTGTTAGGACAAGTTAATGACCGCAAAAAATAGCGAAATACAAGCCTTCCATCAACACTGATTCGCCAATAGATGCTCTAATTATTTTAGTCAAACCGCA
>CAZUHR010000183.1:0-6835 GCA_964620335.1 uncultured Desulfobacteraceae bacterium | reverse complement strand
GGGTGCACCGGTCCACTATATCCTCGAACTGAACAATGAGGGCAGAAAAAAGTATGACCTTACTTCCCTGAGGGCGGGCATGATTGCCGGCCAGCAGGCACCGGAGGGGTTGATCGCAAAAGTCCAGGAAGAGATGGGGGTATACCTGACCTCATTCTGGGGAGCATCAGAAGTGGGCCCGGGCTTGGGAATCAGATGTCCCTACCCATCTTCACTGAATGTCCGAGAGAAATACCTAGGCAAAGCCATCGAACAAACAGAAGCAAGAGTCTCAGACACCGTAACAGGAGAGGAACTCCCTGATGGTGAGATCGGAGAATTGACCCTCAGGGGCTGGCATGTTCTGAAGGGATATTGGAGGAACCCTGAAGAAACCGAAAAGCAGGTTGTTGACGGATGGCTGTTTATGGGCGACCTGGTGTCCCGGGAAGAAGACGGGTACTTCAAGATCTATGGAAGAACCAAAGATCTGATCAACCGGGGTGGTTATAAGATTTACCCATACGAACTTGAATCCCAGATCATCGATCACCCCAAGGTAGCACAGGTCTGCATCGTGGCCACGCCCAACCCCGTGCTGGGAGAAAATATCTGTGCCTGCGTGATTCCGGTGGAAGACGAAACAGTGACATTGAAAGAAGTCAGGGATTTTCTTGAAGGAAAGATTGCCAGAAACAAGCTACCCAATGAGCTTTGCATTATGAAATCCTTTCCTATGCTTTCAGGGGGCGTAAAAATCAAAAAATTCGGGATAGGCGGACTGGCGGAACTGGCGATGAACGATCAGAAAAGGGAAGGATACAGAAAATAACGGGGTCAGAACGGGATCAGGTCTGCCTTTGACTTTTGGAAAGGGGATCACCTTTTATATTTACAGTTTTAAACAGGTGCGGGTTTGGAACCGCAATCTTTATATCGGTTTTTGGAACCGAAGTTCCGACGGGTCGTCTCCTGCGACTCGACTCCACATTATGACTGTAAGGTAGAAAATAAAGGGTTTAAAAATCATACTATTGATTTGTGGCATATGTTTTCTGCTGGAGTTTATCCTTGTTCCTCTCCCTTTGGTGTCGATAAACGCTTTTATTCAATGGATAGGGGTTAAGCCTCTTGTTGCACAGCAATTACTGTGTTTGGATTCCGGCTCTCTATGGCGATATTTGGGATGATTGGGATATTTTTACAACCCTTGCCCGCAACCCTCTAAAATACGGCGCAATGTTGCCACTCGCTGCCTATGGGCTGCTTTGCTATGGGTTCTTCTAGCTTGTGGGTTCCATGCGATACGGACTGCCTGTGTGGGCATATTCTTGCGATGCTATCCTTGGCCTCGCGGGCGGGTCGCTCATACTTTTTTTTCGAAAGAAAGCAATGCTGGCCAATGGGGTCGTGCCGAGCTAACTATTTAAAACTAATAAAGAACAAGCCTGAAAACACCTTTATTTAGGCCCTACAGGACTTTTTAGGGGTGTGAATTCAAACCCTGATGGGGAAGAATATCTGTTTTCACGAGGGCACTTATGATCTCACGCCTGCGAAACAGGCGTTATAAGGGAAAGACAAATGGAACCATCAAAGATTAATTTTATGGAAAAATTTTCAAAACTTCCCGGTGAAGATTATGCCGTCCGAATCATAGCCAGGATGAACAATTATGAGTTTAAAATTGTGAAATTCAAAGGCGAGTTTATTTGGCACAGTCATTCTGATACTGATGAAACCTTTATAATTTTGGACGGAAAAATGCAGATGAATTTCAGAGACAAGGTGATTGAATTAAATCCCGGGGAGATGATTGTCATTCCGAAGGGGATGGAGCACAAACCAGCATCCGAAAGAGGCTACAAAGCACTCTTGATAGAACCTGAAGGTGTTCCCAATACAGGTGACGTTGATAATGAGATAACAATGAACAAAATAGAATGGATATAACAACTCATAATATCATAATAAAAAAGGGTCAAGAAACCGGCGGATCACCCGGCTTGACATCTGTTTTGGCATCGGTCTGGTAGTCATTGTTCCATAGCCAGATCAGGCCATTGTCGGTCGTGGTTCGGGGTTGGGCCACAAACCCTTAGCACTTAAGGAGGCCCCAGTGAAAAGAATAATTGCGATTCTGCTCATTATGGCTTCGCCATTACCATGCCATGCGAGCGACTATGCCTCTTATTACTCCAAGTCAAAGGCACTTATAATTGGAATTAACAAATATTTACTGTGGCCTCATCTTGAATACAGCGTAAAAGATGCACAAGAGATAAGTAAAATTCTAAAAGAAAAAGAATTTAATGTAATGTTGTTGCTTGACGAAAGAGCCACGAAGCAAAATATTGTCAGTGAAATAGATCAGTTGCTTAAAGATACAGACAAAGATTCCAGATTGTTTCTATATTTTGCAGGACACGGACAGACAGAAGATTTACCCGGAGGGAAAGAGAAAGGATATATTGTTCCTGTAGATGCAGATCTATATGATTGGCATAGTACAATGCTGTCAATGAACGAGATCAACCAAAAGATTAAGCGATCAAAAGCAAAACATATATTACTTGCATTTGATTCTTGTTATTCAGGATTAGGTCTCACAAGAGGAATCAAATTAGTAAAAAAACAGGATCTGGGTTACATAGAAAAGATGATGAGGCTTAGGAGTATTCAAATTTTAACCGCTGGCGGGCGATCCGAACAGGCAATTGAGGCTGATGGGCACGGCCTATTTACCGATCATCTTTTAGCAGCCATTTCCGGTGCGGCTGATATGAATTTAGATGGCTATACTACCGGCACAGAAATATATGTGACATTACGACCCAGCGTAACAAAATTGTCTTTTAACAGACAAACACCTCAATTCGGGTACATTGAAGGCGAAGGTGATTTTATTTTTAAAGTAAAAGAAAAAAAGGGGGAACCTGCCTATATCACAATTTCTACCATCATTGAAGAGATTGATGTATGGATAAACGGAAGCGAAAAAGGACATCGATTGAGAAGAGGTATTTATAAAATTGATGCCTTATCAGGGATGAATAATATTTTGATAAAAAAGGGTGGAAGAACGCTGTTTTTCAAAATAGTAGAATTACATTCTGGTCAAAATTTTGAAGTTAACATTAATACGGATAAACATTTATCAAAAAAACGACAACCATTTTCGATGTTCACTATCGCAAATCGTAATATTGGGAACTACTCTAATTCCATTGCCTATGATCTTGATTGGGACGGCTTAGAAGAAATAATTACATCATCAGGTAAATCAGTTTTTGTATTTAAAAAAGATGGTTCGAT
Organism: uncultured Desulfobacteraceae bacterium; assembly: GCA_964620335.1. Lineage (GTDB taxonomy): Bacteria > Desulfobacterota > DSM-4660 > Desulfatiglandales > Desulfatiglandaceae > JAFDHL01. The sequence goes on along the minus strand of CAZUHR010000183.1, from coordinate 3,541 downwards.
CTTATGGAAAAGAACCTATGATTTTGGCATTAGTTTAAATTTGGTCGATAAATTAAATAATAAACCAGTAATTGCGATTAGTGGCCGGAATCATAACATTATACATTTGTTTCTTTTGGATAAGAACGGTTCCGAAATTTGGCATAAAGAAAGAAAAATTAAAAAATATTATCAGGGCAAACCCGATGGTGCGGGACATATTGTCCAATTGGCCGATATTAACAATGATGGCAGAAAGGAAATAATTGCATTTACAAGTGCGGGTTATGCGTGGAAACCTAGAGGAATAATCGTATATGAACAAAGTGGTCGAGAAATGTGGCGATATCTTGTTGGTCCGTCACCAACGAGCATTGCGATTTGGGATCATGGAAGAGGACGTCCAGATATTGTAATTGGAACATATAGCCCTGGAAATGGGAATAAGGAAACACATAATAACACGGACGACATGCATGCTTACGTAATAAGCATTGATGGAAATGGCAAAACAAATTGGGTTAAGAAATTAGGCACACACTTTACTGGGACTAAAGTAATGCTTTCAGATATAGACGGTGATGGTTCACAGGAACTTTATGCGCATAAATGGACTGCATATGATTATAGAAAAGATGAAGGAGCAGTGTATCAGTTTAATCATAATGGAAAAGCAATTAATTGTTTTAAAATAAATGATTCAATAAATTCCATTGTTTTTTCAAAATACAAAAGCAGGCCTAATTTACTGTATGCAACTGATAAGAATGGGATAGTCTACCATCTTAACAAGAATCTCAACGTAATTACGAAAAAACCTATGAACAAAGAATCTGTACCACTAATGATAAATTTAGTCGGTGTCCATGATTATGATGGGGACAGTGAAGAGGATGTTCTACTGTATTCATTCAACAGGTTACAGGAAGGAAAAAATCCGAGATCTGATTATGGCCCAAGAAACAAAGTTTTTTACACAAATATGAAGTATCAGATTTTATCAAGCGACTTGTCACGTGTCATAAAAGAAGTTTCTATTGCCGAGGAATGGGATAAATGGAGGGGATTCAAACTAATCGATTTGGATAGACCTGAAATGCCACAATATCCATTTGTTGCCTTAAGTGACAAGATAACGATATTTAATTATTGATCATACACAGCGAATAAATGGGGTCGCCCATTAATACGAGGAACCCTGGAATGATGGAAGGATATTATCTTCTAAAAAGTACCTCAAGACCCCCAAACAAAATCATGTATGATGATGTTCCGACTAAGGGTAGAAGGACATTCTTTACAGAGGCAGGGCAAATATTCGCGTGGCTTTGTGTCGCAGGGTTTTTGGTGCTCGTTATGTTTTCTATCAAAGGTCCAGCAAAAACATCACTAAAGGACGAAAAGGACATTAGATATGGATTTAACAATTAAAGGAGAAAATTATGGTTATTAAAAAATTAGGTGATGCCCCCTTAACGGATTTACAGGGTTATAACCATGTAAAAAAGCAAATTATAATAGGTCCGGATGATGGATCGCAGGAGATAGTGTTGCGCTATTTCAGCATAGGTACCGATGGAAACAGCCCGTATCACACTCATGATTTTCCGCATCTTGTAAAAATCGAAGCGGGCAAAGGCATCTTAAAAGATTCAACTGGCAATGAGCATCGGCTGCAACAGGGCGATTATGTTTATATCAATAACAACGAGGAACATCAGCTCCTAAACACGGGATCGGAGCCGTTTAATTTCATCTGCATAGTTCCGCGAAGAGGTGAAATGTGATGCGGTATCTAATGTGTACCAAAAGAAACACCCTTTAATTTTGCTTTGATTATGAATAACGTATTAATGGATAAAAAAATAGAAATTCTTTGTCACGTCAATAAAAAACGCTCTCAAAGTGCTTCGCGGTATGCTGTCGAACTCGTTTCCCATGATGTTGAGAAGTCAGTGAGCTGCTTTCACAGGAGTTTACCGGGATATCGTCCGACACCTTTGGTCAAACTAACCCAACTCGCAAAATACCTGGGCATAAATGATCTATGGGTAAAAAGCGAAGCTGAACGCTTTGATCTTAAGGCCTTCAAGGTACTTGGGGCGAGCTATGCAATAGGAAAAATAATAGCTAAAGAGCTAAACCTGGACAACAGAATTTTTACCTTTGATCAAATACTATCCCACACGTCCAAGTTTAATAATTTAACTTTTGTTACGGCAACTGACGGCAATCACGGCCGGGCGGTTGCATGGACCGCCAGCAAACTTAACTGTAAGGCTATCGTCTACCTCCCGGAAAGTTCATCAAATTACCGGCTAGAAGCCATCCGTAATTTGGGAGCAGAAGCATCAAAGATTAAAGGCAATTACGATGATGCGGTAAGATTAGCTGCAAGGAAAGCCGATGAGAATGGATGGCACCTAGTTCAGGACACCTCTTGGCCCGGATACGAAGAAATTCCAACCTTTATAATGCAAGGCTATTTCACCTTATTGGTAGAAGCCTTTCAGCAACTGGATGGGGAATGGCCTTCTCATGTTTTTATGCAGGCCGGTGTTGGTTCGCTATCCGCTGCAATCCTCGCATTTTTATGTCATTTGAACGATAAACCAAGGCCCTATTTTATAGTCGTTGAGCCGACAAAGGCGGCCTGTTTTTATAAATCTATGATCATAGATGATGGAAAGCCGCATACTGTTGAGGGAGATTTAGATACCGTAATGGCCGGGTTGGCGTGTGGAGAACCCAGCAAGAAGGCATGGGAGATACTAAAAGAAGATGCTGATGCTTTCATAGCTTGTTCGGATTACGTGGCGATAAAAGCTATGCGTATACTTGGAAACCCCTTAAAAGGAGATGATTGCATAATATCCGGTGAATCAGGAAGCGTGACGACTGGCCTTGTTTATGAACTGCTTCGCAACTCAACATTTGAGGAATTGTCAAAAGAAATTGGATTGAGGTCAGATTCCAAGGTATTAATAATCTCTACGGAAGGTGATACCGACCCGGAATATTATCGTAGTGTATTGAAATAAATAACCGATTCCATCATCTTAGGCATTATAAACCCTAAATATGGATTAGGGCCACTTTGAGGCATCTGAAAGTCTTACCCGATCAAGATACCGATTATCAAATCAAATAAGATATTCGAGCTTGATGCACCAATAACTCAGTAAGAAAAGCTAGTGTCTTTTAAAGGAGGGCAAGTATATATACTTGCCAAACATATTTGAAATGATATAATATTAACATTAAAAAAGAACCGCCAAAAATAACGGGACGCTGGACAGACCAAGTGTCAATATTTCACCAGCGTCTTATATTTTGTGGATATTATGACACCTTCTCATTCTTACCTGATGGAAAACCTGGAAGAGGCCATTCGCCTCGAGATCAAGACCGATCCCGAAGTAATACGTAAACAGGCCCTTTGGTGCGGTCTGAAACCCGGACTCCGTGTGCTTGACGTAGGTTGCGGACCGGGCAAGATAACCTCAATCCTGCACGAAATGATTCAGCCGGGAGGCAGTATATTGGGGGTGGATTATTCAGA
>CAZUHR010000182.1:0-6850 GCA_964620335.1 uncultured Desulfobacteraceae bacterium | reverse complement strand
GATGGTAACATCATGGATGTCGGATATCAAAGAAGCTGCCGGCGATCTCATTGAAAATATTCCTATTGAAAAGATCAGCAAAATGGTTGAAGGGCCTATACGGGAACTTTCCAGGCTTCCTCATAAATATAACAAGCCACTCATCTGTTCCTCATTCTTGGATTCGGATATGGAAGTAATAACCCGCAAATTGCATCAATTCAGGATTCCCGCTTATGACGGCCCGGAAAAGGCCGTAACCGCAATGTCGGCAATGGTCCGGTATAGGGAGATATTAGGATAGCGATCATCCAGCCAGTCTCAAAAAAATGGTTACAAGACCGAGGTAGATGAGGAGGCCTAAAATATCATTCAAAGTGGTAACAAACGGTCCGGTAGCTATGGCCGGGTCAATATTCAATCTCTTCAGGACCAGAGGCACCGCAGCGCCTATGAAACCCGAGTTCAATACGATAAGAACCAATGATATGGCGACAACGGATCCCATTCGATAGTCGGATATCCAGAAACCCACGATCAACCCCAGCAGGATTCCGCAAATGATCCCGTTTACAAAAGCAACCTTCATTTCCACCCAGAGCCGCTTCCCAACGTTCACAAGACTTATATCACCGGTAGCCATTCCTCTCACAGCTACCGTAGCCGCCTGGGTGCCTGTATTTCCCCCCATTGCCATAATGACAGGGAAAAAAAAGGCCAGGGCCAAAACCTTTTCCAGAGATGATTCGAACTGATTGATTACCACTGCTGCGAGTATGCCTCCCATGAGACCTGCAATGAGCCATGGCAACCGGGCCCTGGATATTTTCAAAGGTGATTCTTCCGTAATTTCCTGATTAATAACACCCGCCATCAGGGAGATATCTTCGTCCACCTCTTCCTCGAGGACATCAATTATGTCATCATGCGTGATGCGTCCTACAAGACGGTATCGTTCATCCACCACAGGTATTGATACCAGGTTATACTTTTTTACAAGACGGGCAACCTCTTCCTGGTCCGTATTTGTCTGGGCTGAAATCACTTCCGTATACATGATTTCACTAATTTTTCGTTCTGGAGATTCCAATAACAGATCCTTTAGGGATACCAGTCCCGCAAGTCTTTCGAAATCATCTACAACCCAGATATAATAAAGATTTTCCACCTCCTCCCTTTTCCCCCGAATCGTTTCAATAGCATCTCTCACAGTGGCATCGGCCCTGATAGCAATAAACTCCAGGGCCATAATACCGCCGGCACTGTCCTCCTCATAAGGAAGAAGTTTTCCCAGTTCTTCGGAAACATCATCCCCAACCGTTTTGATGACCTCTCTTGCCCGCTCAGCCGGTAGATCACCAACAAGGTCGGCAGCATCATCTGAATCAAGTTCCTCGACAATCTCAGAGATGGCTTCGTTATCGAGACCGCTTATAATACTTTCCTGTACGGGAGGCTCGATTTCCACCAGGACCTCTCCGGCACCTTCCGGTTCCAAGATTTTGAAGATGAAGAGACGTTCTTCAGATTCCAGATGCTCTATGAGGTCAGCAAGGTCTGCAGGGCGCATGTTGTCGATGAAATTCTCCAACAACGGGCGATTATCCTGCCTGATGTAATCTTTGACCTCTTCGATGATTTTTTCATTTATGACTTCGCTTTTAAAAAATGCCAACGTGTGTCTCCATTCCTTATCCCAATTCCTCGAGTTTCTTAAGAACAAGCTTTTTCAAGCCGGACCGGCCTTTTACAAGCTTGTCTATCTCTTCTAATGGAATTTCCGCCCTTGCAGCACTCCTGTGTCCTCCTGCAGAACCGCCCCAGGAACCGAATAATTCCTGTGCTATCTTGCCCGCATTAACTTTAAAACCGGCATTTCTCAGGATAATGATCAGTTTCCCGTCATAAACGCCGCTAACAATGCTCCAAGTAGCTTCGGCCAGCCTCATGAAAAAATCAGCAATGATAACCAGCATATCGGGATTTTCGATATCTCCCATGTAAACAAAAGCGATATCATTCAGAAATGTCAATCGCTCCATTGCCTTCACATAACTTGACAAGGTATGAACAGTTATTTCCGAAGACTCGATCTTTTTTATGATATTCATATTGGCATATTTATAAAGATACCGGAAGGCATTAACATCATTGGGCGTTGATTCCCTTACAAAATTATTTGTATCGGTCTTGATTCCATAAAAAAGCGCGGTGGCGAGTTTCGGGGAAGGCCTGATCTTGGCAGCCCTGAGATACTCCACCATAATTGTCGAATTGGCACCGTAATTTTGCTTGATATCGACGAAAACGGCCTCTGATAAGGGTCCCAGCGGATGATGATCTATGATAATATCAAACTTCTGATTCATGAACTGCTCATGATGGTGTGGCTGTGAATCCACTATAGCCCACTTTGTAATATTTTTCGGCTTCCTCCTTCGCAGCGGTTTTTGATCAATTTTAAGAAGTCTGACAAAAGCCAGGTTATCCCCACGTTGAATTGCATTGATATGATAAATCGAAGTCTTCCGCACCTTTCTCCAGAACATTCTTTTAAGAGCCATAGCGCTTGCCATGGCATCAGGGTCGGCATCGATAAGAACGCCCAGGTTGTCTTCAGGACTTACAACCTCCCAGAGACGTTTACATTTCTCCATAAGGGTGGTAGATTTTGGAAAAGGATGATCCATCACCAAGTTCATACCAGACTTCTCCTTAACTCATTGCACCGCTTTTCAATGTCAGGGGCCAGCATTATATCGGAAATAACAGCCGCCCTGTGGCACCCCGCCTCCACCAGTGATCCGATCGTATCCTTTCCGATTCCCCCGATGGCTACGTAAGGTATTGAACACACGTGTCTCATCTTCGAAAGGAGATCGAAACCAATTAACGGCTCCCTGTCTGATTTAGTGGCGGTTTCGAAAACAGGCCCTATCCCGACGTAATCCGCACCCTCCTTCACGGCTGTTTCAACCTGTTCCAGTGAGTGGGTTGAAATGCCTATAATCTTTTCTTTCAGAAGCGGCCTCGCAAAACGGATTGGAATGTCCTCCTGTCCTAGATGAACCCCATCCGCATCCAGAATAATGGCAAGATCAATGTCATCGTTCACTATGAACAGGACCCCTTCCCGTTCGGTCAGTTCCCTGAGTTTCAGACCCAGTTCCAGCTTCGCCCTCCGGCTCATATCTTTTTCCCTGAGCTGAATAACATCTGCACCACCCCTGATCTGAGCGGAAACGATCTCCATAGGATCCCTGCCCCTCAAAAAACCGCCGGGAGAAAAACAGTAGAGGTGAACATTTGTTAAGGCGGAACGCGGAACTCTCTCCCCCTGTGTCTTTTCGCCTTCTGCCTTTCTACTCCCGCCCTTCATTAAGCTAACCCTTTAATTCGGCAATCAAGATCTCAGCGACTTTCTTGCCTGACCGTAGCATCCCCCCGAAAATAGGTCCCATCCTGGGACCACCAAAGACATTGTTTGCGGCCATGCCTGTTACATATAGTCCGGGAAAAACCTCACCCGTATTTGCCAGGGTGAACTGTTCTCCCTTCTCCGCCCAGAGGGACATCTCTCCGACAACGTCACCTGTCTTGGTATTCAGTTTGACATCCATTTTACGGGCCACGGTCCGGCAAATATCCGCTGGATGGCCCGTTCCGTCCACAACAAAACTTGCCTTAACGCTGAGAGGGTCCACGAACAAACCCAATTTCTCAACCGGTGACCAGTTAATAACAACCCCTGACACTTTCGAATGTCCCTCCTCTTCTCTGAAAAGGACATCCGTTACCTTTACAAGATTAAAGATTGACGCCCCCGCCTTGACACATCCGGAAATGATTGTGGAAGTCGCTTCCACACTGTCCATTGTGTAATAGCCACCCCGTTTTGCCTGAAAAACAATTCCGAGATCCTCTATTACAGGGACAGCGTCTTCCTGGATAACTATTTCGTTAAACATCATTCCGCCGGCCCACATTCCCCCTCCAGGAGCCAGCTTTGCCTCAAAAATAGCAGCCTTGAAGCCTGCCTTTCCCAGGTAATATCCTGCCACAATATTGGACGGCCCTGCTCCGACAAGAGCAACATCCACCTCCAAATTGGCAAGTAATTTCGCCTTAAAAGACTCTACAATAAGTTTTGAAATTGCCACATCGTCTAATTGCATTCACATCCCTCCCAAATCTTATTTTGATTGCGGTTTAAATCTCTTCAGTAATATAAGGTCACAGACAACTAAAATATTTCTAAAAGTCTGCCCGAAAAGCGCTTCGGCCGATTTCGGTTATCTATTTTTAAAATATGTCTCCTCTGTTTCGCCGTCATCAGCTTCCTGCCATATAATATAAAAGTTCCGCTTAAGTCCTGCCAGATTATAGCAACATATTTTAAAATTCAATAATAAACAAAACTCATTGCCTGTTGTCCATAGCTACAGACCTTGAGGGCTTGTGAGCATCTTACCAGGGCCAAACCTTCTCAAGATATTCAAAACTGGGCCACAAATCCTCTTCCCTATGGGGTTCTAACGTAATTATGGGGGGCTCCCTTTTGATGGCTTTGATCTGTTCGAAAAACCCCCGGAAATCAATATTTCCCTTACCTATTGCCAAGTGTTCATCCTGTTTCCCTTTATTGTCATTAATGTGGAGTTGAGCGATATGCGATTCAAGCGACGTGACCCATGTTTCGAGTGGGGCATGGCCAAAAGCTGCCTGATGACCTGTATCCAGGCAAAAGCCCACTTCTTCATTTTCAAGGTTATCGAAAAGAACTCTCATGTCTTCAGGTCCTTGCTCAAACACGTTCTCCAGCATTAATAATGACCCTTCATCTCTCACGAGTCTTCCAAGCCAAGACCACATCTCAATGCTGTTTTCGACCCAAAAATCTCTCACATATCCGTATCTCTTTTCATCGTATCCAGCGTGACATACAAACGTTTTCGGCTTGAGAATAGGGACAAATTCAAGGGTCTGCTCAAAGCGCCTACGGGTTGTCGCCCTTACCTGTGGGTCCGGAGACCCGGGCGAAAGGTCCATGAAGGGAGCATGAAGGGTTATGGCAAGACCACCTGCAAATAATTCATCTGCAACATGAATAACATCTGAAATGGAATACCTGTCAAGGGCCTCGGCATCAAAACCTATCTCCGGATTAAGTTTGTTTTCGATAAAACGGTCTAGATAAGACTCATAAAGCATGGTAAAAGGAATATTAACCTGTACATTATCAATGCTGAACGTCATAAGCTTAAATCCCCTGATCCGATTGACAATCCGCAGTTATTTATTTATAGATCAATTGAGCTAAAAAAGCTCAATTGGGCGCTACAAGCATTCATTGTTTAGCTGAAGAAAACTCATCCTTATTTTGCTGCAGTACAGTAAACGCACTGCCAGAGAATTGTCGCAAAATTCTTGCCATGAAAAAGGCCATTCTTTCAACCTTGTATTCAGGCCTCGTAATCCCCGGCCTCGGACAAGTCATCAATAAGCAGCTAAAAAAAGGGATATGTATCCTCATCCTGGTTTTCTTCCTGTTCGTTGGCACCTTGATCAAACTATATCTTATCATCAGCAACGTCTTTGAAACAAAATCTGGTGCATCCGATACCGTCGCTGTCATGGAAAAACTTGCAGCACAAAATCTTTCACTCTTATGGTATCTGCTCACTGCCTTTGCTATCCTCTGGTTTTATTCTGTGCTGGATGCCTACATGACAGGCAAGAAATTAGACCGACTGGGAGAAAGGGATCGTCTATGAGGGCCTATCTTATTGATGAACTTTCATCCACCGGAATGGAAAAAATCAGCGGCTTTCTCACAAAAAATGCCATCAAATCCAACCTGGACGAAATTTTCTGGATTCGGATTCCAGAAGGCCTTCTCAGTAAAACCCAACTGCAACACCCTGATTGTCGGCCCCATGTTTTTGCGGCGGAATTGGGTCCGGACTGGATTAAGCTGGAATTCTTTGTGCGCAGTTCAAAAAACATGCAATGCACCTGCCAAGGCTATTGCACACCTAAGCAAACCGCTTATGTCACTGAATTTGCAGCTGACATGATAAAGCAACTGGGAATCAGGACATAAAAAGGGCGTTCCTACTCCCCAAAAAGCACTTTTGTGATCTCATCTTTGAGAACCACGGATTCTTCCTTGTTACCTAAATGCCCTACCCTGATCACCACTTCGGTCTCTTTTGCAGATCTATAGGTAAGGGAGATGGTAACAGGTTTTTTATCAGAACGTCTACCCACGATTTTGGCAGAGGTTAAATCGCGGTCTGTACTCTCTACCTTTATATCCTGATTCTTGAGGGTTGTCAGAGTTGCATCGAAGGTTTTCATGAGAGGAGCTTCAAAGACGACCGTTAATGCGCCCTTGTAATACTTGTATCCTACAACGCCGGTAGCTGCGCCAGCCCCAAAAAAAACCACACCTGCGCATCCGGTAGAAAGCAAAAACAGCACAACCAACAAAAGGCTTCTCAATCTAATCATGCTCAATATTCTCTCTGTACCATTGGGCTTTCAATTATTAAATATCAGTTCGGTTACAATCCTATGTATCTTGATTTAATTCGGTATAATTGTATTAAGCAGTGCAAAATTTAATGTCATCTAATACAGCTTATATGGAATGATGTCAATAGACAATACAACATCATATTATAGATTGACTTGGAAAAAAGTATCTGATAGCCTGAAAAATTATTTATAACCCACAAAAACCTCTAATTTCTTATGCTAATGGGAGACACGTTCCATGGATTATAAAAATACCCTTAATCTTCCTAAAACTGCATTCCCCATGAAAGCAAATCTGGTCAAAAAGGAACCGGAAATCCTTGCTAACTGG
>CAZUHR010000181.1:0-6863 GCA_964620335.1 uncultured Desulfobacteraceae bacterium | reverse complement strand
GACCTGCGTTGTCTCGATGCCCATTCGCATCTGGGCAATTTCGTCTTTGACCACCATCCCAAGGATGCCATCCGGCATTACGAAGTCGGTTTGCGCATCGGCGAACTGTCTTTGGGTGACGACTTTACCGGCGTGCTAGCGTGGGGCCTGATCGACAACCGTCCTTTTCTGCGCTGCATGCATGGTTATGGATTGTGTCTTTGGCGTCTCGGACGCTTTGACGAGGCGGAGAGCATCTTTCAACAAATGCTGTGGCTGAACCCGTCCGACAACCAGGGCGTGCGGTTTCTCATCGATGAGGTGAAGGCAAAAACAGCCTGGAAGGATCGAGAAAACAAGTAGTCGAATGACAAAAACCTTCAAACCGATATTCACGATAACCAACCGGATCACTTCCGGTCTGACCCTTATCGAGCGGGCCAGGGGGTTCCTGGAGGCCGCCGCCTTGTCCGAGGACTGGGTGCGGGAGATGGGCCGCCGGGCATTGACCCTCGAAGCCCACCACACCACGCATATCGAGGGAACGCGTCTGACTTTAGATCAGGCCGAGCAACTCCTGGCAGGCAATCTTGTCCCCGAGGCCGACCCCGACGACGCCAGAGAACTCCTGAATTACCGGACGGCCTTTGATTTCGTTTCAGAGTACCTTGCCAGCGGAGATCCGATCACGGAGGGTCTTATCCGTGAAATTCACAAGCGGCTGATAGAAGGGGTCAGAGGCGGTTCGGCGGCACCGGGCCAGTACCGGAAAATCCAAAATTACGTGGTCAACTCTGCAACCGGTGAAACCATCTACACGCCGCCCTCGGCTCACGATGTGCCCATCATGATGGCCGAACTGGTGGATTTCCTGAGCAGCGAAGGGGATACACACCCGGTTTTGGTGAGTGGGATTGCCCAGTTCCAACTGGTCCATATTCATCCCTTTTTGGACGGAAACGGCCGCACGTCCCGCCTGCTATCCACTCTGTACCTTTACCGGGCGGGGTACGACTTCAAGCGGCTGTTCACGATCAGCGAATACTACGACCGGGATCGACCCGTTTTTTACCGGGCTATCCAAGGCGTAAGAGAAGCCGGTATGGACATGACCGGCTGGCTGGAATTCTTTGTCGATGGTCTGAGCACCCAGCTTGCCGAGGTAAGGGAGCGCGGCGAGCAGGCCATCCGCAAGGATGTGATCATCAAGGAGCATAACCTGTCCGACCGCCAGGCTTTGGCCCTGTCCCATATCCTTGTCCATGGACGGGTGAGTATCCAGGACTTTGAACGTCTCAACTCTCTTGTCAGCCGCCGTACCTTGCAAAGGGATCTCAAGGCAATGGTCGACAAAGGCCTGATAATCGAGAAAGCCTCAAGCCCTACTGATCCGACGAAGATTTACATCCTTGCAGGAAAATTATCCGGTTGAGTTGCTGCGCCATGCTGTGACACCGAGCTGTGACATGCTATGACAAGGACTGTGACAAGCTGTGACATGAACTGTGAAGTCTTGGCAGACCGGAATGTGATTCAACACCGCTTCCACCTCATCGGCGGCAGCCCGATCTTTGATAACCCGTTGATATTGAAGATTTTCGGTTAACTGTGGGAGAAAGAGAACGGTTATGAAGAGGGTTGCATACGGGGAGCCAGAAATCAAGCAGGGGCCTGAAATGGCCCCTTTTTGATTTCTGGCCCTCTATCTCGGCGAAAACATGTTGTGAGGGGACCGATGACAAACTGGTATGTCTATATTACCGACAAAAAGGGAAAATTCTATGTAGGCGTTACCACCGATGTGGAGAACCGCATGCGCCAACACGGTGTGGAGGGACCATTACTCATTGAAGGTCCTATGTCTAAGATCGAAGCGCTCAAAAGGGAGAGGAACCTGAAAGGCTGGGGTAGGGAGAAAAAGTTGGCCTTGATTAGGGATTCCTCCTCACAACAAAAGTGAGTTTACCCTGAGGGTAGCCGAAGGGAGGCCGTGCTGGGGAGCCATTCGAATAACTTCTGGTCTGTTTGCAATTAAATATGCCCGCTTGGTTTTACATGCTCAGACTCAAATCAGGCCAATTATACATTGGAGCTTCTACTGACCTCGATCGTAGGTTTTAAGAACATATGTCCGGCAAGGCCTGCCGGACCACAAAAGTCGATCCGCCTGTTGCTCTTCTACACTCCGAGGAATTTGAAACCTTCAGTGTTGCCCGCAGACGCGAAGCGCAGGTCAAACGTTGGACTCGAGCTAAAAAGGAAGCCCTTGTTTCCGGAAACACGGCCGGGCTTAAGGCACTAGCAAAATCTCCCCAAAATCAAAGGAGAAAAAAATCCTTTCTGGGCCTTGTCAAAGGGCTTGACCCGAGCATGGCACGAGCCCCTGTCTAGCGTCTTGTCGAGGGTCTTGTAGAAGGGCCATATGAAACGAAGTAAAGGACGAGTCGAAAGGCCTATACTATCTATCGGAAGCCCTTATGAAAAACAGGTTGACAAGTAAACATTTTAGGCCTAAATTGTTTACCAAGGTAAACAATATGAAAAGAGATGCATTGCTTACTATTATCGCTGAATGGCTGGAAGAATGGGAGGTGCCTTTACTGGTTCCCCGAAACCCTTCTGATATAAAACCCCAGGACCTCAAGCGCATTTTAGCCATTGTGGGGCCGAGACGGGCTGGAAAGACCTTTTTCATGTACCAGCTCATTCAATCGCTGCTTCGGAACGGGGGGTATTCTAAAAAACGCATACTTTTTCTGGATTTCGAAGATTATCGACTGGGTGAACTCACCGGGGATGCCATGGACGAAATTTTCACCGCCTTCCATCAGATTGCGGGACAATCCCCTCTTTTCCTTTTTTTTGATGAAATTCAGAATCTTCCAAACTGGAATCGCGTGCTGCGCACACTCCACAACCGGGGACAATTCCGAATCATTGTTTCGGGAAGCAACTCGAAACTCCTGAGCAGTGAAATCGCGACCGAGCTTCGGGGTCGCTACGAGGATATCATCATGCTTCCCTTTTCGTTCCGGGAATATCTTGGCTGCCGTAACATTTCATATACCACTGAATCACTTCACACCGCTGCGCGCGGCAACGTACTGGCCGCGTTTGATGAGTATATGAAGCATGGCGGGTTTCCAGAAGTCGCCATGGCCGGCAGCGAGACGGAACAACGGAAGCTTCTGCAGAGTTATTTCAAAACGACTTTTTACAGAGACATCCTTGAACGATACAACATTAAGGCTCGATATGTCCTTGATGCCCTAATGAACGACATCCTGGAGAATTATGCGGGTATATTTTCGATCACCCGGTTCGAAAAACAACTTAAAAGCAGTGATCTGCCCGGTAGTAAACGCACGATTGCAAATTATTCCCAATACCTTACAGAAGCTTTTTTCGTCATTGCAAACGAAAAGTTTTCCTTTTCTCCCCGCAAAAGAATCATGAATCCAAAAAAGGCGTATCTGACCGATACCGGTTTTGCCGCCCTGGGCCGTCCCTTTACGGAAAATCGCGGGAGAATCCTTGAAAATATCGTTGCTATTGAATTGTTCCGGCGCGGAATGGAAGCCTACTACTTTAAGAACAGAAACGAATGCGATTTTATTATCAAACAAGGCCGTAAGCCTATGCATGCGATACAGGTCTGCTGGGAACTCACCGGCCGGAATGAGAAACGTGAGATTGCCGGGCTTGTGGGTGCATGCAGCTCTCTCGGGCTGACTTCCGGCATCATACTGACGTACGATCAAGACGAAGCGCGTGAAATGGATGAATTGAAGATATCCGTGCGGCCGGTCTGGAAATGGCTGCTGGAACCGGACATAACCTGATCCAACAAACTGTTGTCGAATACCCGGACCTGGAACTCGGATGGGAATCAATCAATTCCACTCTTTATCAAATACCGAACCGAAGTTGACGGCCAGGGAAATCGGCCTTTGGATAGGGATTTGTTCACGTGCCGTGGAAAAACAGAACGCCAATTTGAACCGAGAAGGCGGTCTCGACCGGTAACTCGCCCTGAGCCGGGAGGAGTTGGCCCGGGCCCAGTTGATCCATTATTGTGATATTCTGTATTAGATCTTCCCAAAGTGGATGCAGCACCCAGCGCGAACGATTTGAATCCTGGCTTTTCACCCCAACGTATCATGCTCGCTAGCCAAGCATCTCAAGAGATCACCTTTCGTGTTTTCAAGATCCTTGAAAGTTACAATTTCAAACTGCCTCAGAACGCCTTTTCTTACTTGCCACTCAATTCGCCACACATCGTGATCCTTCTCCCATAACAAGTAAAACCATGACTTTCCGCTTTTTTGCTTAATCTCTGCAACTTTGTTGTATACCCTCAGCACCAGATCCCCTCTACCGAAACTGAATGTCTGGACCTGGCCATTTTCCCGATATTGGCTGTCCTTTGTTGAGCGGCTTACAAAGCTATCCTGATCAAAGTCCACAACTGGCAAATAATAATCGAAACAAAAGTCAACCCGGGAAACCCTTTCATTCCCATTTAGCTTATAACCGACCGAACCAACCCATTTCAGGAACTTTTCATTTAGAATGGATGCCGAATCCCTCCACAAAGCCTCACTCCGAAACGTCACGAAGAAATTGGGCCAATTAAATTCTCCCATCTCAATCTTGAAATCCTCATTGCTTATTACAAAAGGATATCCCGAACTTGTTCCGTAGCCCTGCAGCAGGAATTCCGAATTCCCCAGTCTGACAACCATCGGCTCTCGCTTTTTAGATTGCCTAACCCGCTCCCTTTCTACCCTAAGGCTTTCAAAATCAATTCTCCACTCTGTTGCCGTCAAGTAATAGGCGCACTGAAGTGTATCTATTCCGTGAAGAAGCATCCTGAAACCTTCATCTGCCATTTATCCTTCCTCATCACCCACGATGATAGGATCTTGCAACCTCATAGGCTCTTCAATCTTCAATTCCTTTTCCATTTTCCTCAGATACTTCTTTGTAATACGACGGAAATCCCCTTTGAGCCCAACATCTTCATAAATGCAGACCGTCTTACCTATTAGATCGTGATCAATCTCCAAATCCGGATCAATAGTATAATCGTCAATTTCCTCCCTCAATAACGCACCCCTCTTACTCGGTAACCCTGCCTCAAGTTGATCAAGAGCAGTTGCTAGAAGATCTCCAATGATTTGCGTTTTGCTCTTGTTAGGGTACATGTCCTGCAGAGCTGATATCTTAGCAGCCACCAGGATTGGCAATCTGATTGAAATCTGTTTAGGGGTTAAACGTGAATGGTCCGGCGCTTCCCACACTTTCACAAGATCTTTTGGTTCCATGATCTCCTCCTTTGACATTCAATAACAGTTATTAAAATTTATTAAATGTCAAATGTCAATCCTTAAACTTCATTTTTCCTTAAGAATATTATTTATCACATAAAATATGCAAATCCTTCCTAATTTTCACTTGACATAAGCAAATTAAACAAATATTATCTTGCTAGCCTGTATTTTCAGACCCCCGTGTTACTGAATCGGGTCATATCTTTACAGACGCTATATCACCTCTTTCCAATTCCAATGTTCAGAATGTATTATTCACTTAAATATTTACATCTATTGAGAAGGAAAGGATTAGAACAAAGGAAAGAATTAGAGGAGTGGTACCGTTTGATGTACCGTACCTACAATGACGGCATTGAGAGTGTGAAACGTCGTCAATGGACGGCAACAAATTATGTGCTACTTATGTTTGCAGCGATAATCGGATTCGCCAATCTGGTCATGGTCAAGGGCGAATTATCAAAATATCCATATCCATGGCTTCCTCTTGTCCTCCTCTTAATTTCCTTCCTCATAAGCGCTGCTGGGATATATCATTTGATAGACATGCATCGTGTCATTACAGAATACCGATATACGTTTATAAATATAATTAGGATGTCATATGCTGAAGAAATAGATCCGTATGATTATCATAATTCCAATTTCTCGAAATATTTTGATTGGTTTAATTTGCTTTTTATAGACATGCATCGTGTCATGACAGAATACCGGAAGCTTAGAAATATAAATAGGATGTCATATGATAAAGAATTAGATCCGATTAAAGATCATTATTCCAACTTCTTTAAATATTTTTATTCCTTTACTTTACTTTTTATTTTTCTAATTATGGTCGGGCTTGGGCTAGTGGGCTTTTTCCTCTCAACAAAATCTAACTCCCTCAGTTTTTGGACAGATCAAGGTGTTCTATTTATTCCAATCTTTATTCTAATCTTTATTGACTTTTATTTGGTCGAACGATTCTCATTTAAAGCTTACGGAGACACTCAAGAATTTAAGAAATATTTAGACAAAAAACACAAATTACCCTAATCCATCTGTTTTCCAATCTTTACATGATCCTAGCACAGCTCACTCATGACCGATCAAGGCCAAGCCCTTCGCGTGCTCCCTTGGGTCGCAGCCTTGACAGCCCTGAATCGCCGTGCTGTTTGGGTGGTAGCGACGGCGAGGGGGGCGACTTTTTTGCTCAGGCTCGGAGAGCGGTTTTCTCAAGCTAGAGAAACCCTCTCCTCCCAGTACTTATTTTGGCACGTTTGGGGGAGCCATTTCGACGCGAAAAGGATACTCATCGATGAATCGATGGTGCCCTTTTTTTGCTCAAGGCATTCCGGCCCTGGCATTCAATTAAGGCTGTGAAATGGCCTTGAGCTGACCTCAGCCTGCTGAAGGTCTTGTAGAATGGGCCTTTAATAATTCTAGAGCCTTTATGCCCGCCTAATTCTCATATTGCAAAGAATCGGCCAAGATTCCGAAGGCAAAGTCTCTTCATCGGATTGTAGCCAATCGCTACCTAGAAATATAACATTGTCGTATCCCTCAGGGTTT
>CAZUHR010000180.1:0-6872 GCA_964620335.1 uncultured Desulfobacteraceae bacterium | reverse complement strand
TTCCCCTGTACTACAAAATCTCCGAGGAGGGTATCCCTCACGACTGGGTAAAGGTTATGAAGGAGTCCATAAAAAGTAACGCGGCAAAATTTTCTGCTCGACGGATGGTCAGGGAATATGTCCAGAAGTTTTACGCAAACACCCTGAAAGAAGCATAAGGCAAAATTTTTAAAGTCAGAAACCGGAAAGACCTTTCTCCGCAAATCCCGATCGCAAGCTCATCGGAAACGATGAGCATAGCGCGGCAGGATGTGGCAATTCAGAATTATTTGATTTGGCTTGGGCTTCTTCCCAAACATTTGTGGGGGAAAATTGTGATTTCCCATATGGCCAAAATTATCTCCGGGGTGGGCATCCCTGCGAGAATTGCTGTCATTCTAGGCGTTGTGATAGGGCTGCACCTTCTGGTTGTTGCCGTGCGCCGGCTCAGTCGTAAGATGATGGCTCTTCGGATTGGTTCCAACCTCTCCAAATCAAAGACCATTGCAAGCCTTGCGACGAGTATTATTGTATTTGCACTCTATTTCACTGCCTTTGGCCTCATTCTTAATGAGCTCGGCGTTTCGCTGAAGGCCTACTTGGCGAGCGCTTCCATATTGGGTTTGGCTATCGGGTTTGGATCGCAGGGCCTTGTCCAGGATGTTGTAAATGGTCTAACCATTGTTTTTTCGGGTCTCCTCAATATTGGAGACATGGTGGAAATCGCAGGTCAAGTGGGGGTCGTTCGAAGTTTTGGTATGCGCTTCACGGTGATCGACAATTCCTTCGGTGCAAACGTGTATATCCCGAATCGTACCATCACGAATGTGGTGCGATATCCGCGAGGGTACATGCGTGGTTTGGCGGATGTAACGCTACCGAGAGATCCGGAGATGGCGAAGCAGATAGAAGAAAAAGTCAGGGCCATTGTCAACTCAACGTTTGAACAGTTGCCGGGGATCCTTGTATCGCCGCCTTCTATGGAGGGAAGGATGAAAACAGAGTCAGGAAAAGAGTTTTTGCGGGTGAAGTTCCGTATCTGGCCTGGCCGGGGTGCCCCCATTGAGACGGTCTTTAAACAGGAGGTGGTATATGCTTTGAAGTCTCTTGATCCCAATTATCAGGACTGGATGGTGACCGTAAACTATGAAGTGGAGCGTAAATCCGTTTCTTTGTGATGGAGCGAAAATGAGAAAACCAAACCGTAGAAGCCCGCTTCCTAAAATGCGATAGAGAAATCGTCCGGTAGCCGAGTACTACGCTCCACATCTGCCTAGCGAGCTTGGCAAGCGGGAAGAAAGATTTCCTGCCTTTCTTCAAGCAGGCGTTTTAAAAGCCCGATCCGTTTTTTCGCATCCATATTGGTTATAAGCTTGGCCAAGGCTTGACTTTTTAAGGATACAGCCAATCCAACCTGGATATCTTGATCGAAGTGGCCTAATATTTCCGCCCTGAGATGTGGCTCAATAATGATAAGAGCCTTTAATAATTCATCCACGGAAAGTGCTCCTAGAAATTCAGCTACGGTGCCGGGGTTTAGAGATGAACAAAAATCCCTTAATGTGTCATAATCCTCTTTTTTAAGAAGATCCTTTAGTTCAGGAGTCAAAAGAGTATTGATCATGGTCCACCATTCGCTCCACAAGGCAATCAGTTAATAAAAAGATCCTATATTCAGATGTTCCTATTGAACCACAACTTGAACATAGGCAGTTCTGCCTGATTGATGGTCAAGGGCTAGCATGACTACGTGCTGATTTGATTGCAATGTGCCAATTATATCCACGAAGTCTGCTACATCTTCTATGGGTTGTCCCTTGACTTCAAGTATAATATCTCCCTCTTCGAACCCGGCTTCCCCTAGGGGCCCCTTGGGATCCAGCCAATTGATTGCAATACCCTGATTAGAGTTTAAGTTATATCTCCGGATCTCTTTTGAATTCAAGGGCCTGACATCTGCACCCAACCGATTTCGAATGGATTTAGAAAACATTTCGGTTGCTGATTGCAGGTTCCCGACCCTGACGGAAAATTCCTTTCTCTCGCCCTTTCGTATAATTGTTATATTGACTGTTCGTCCCACAGAGGTTGCAGCCACTTCATTTCTGAGGATACCTGCATCATGGATTTCCTTGCCACCGAATGCAATCACTATATCGCCCCTTTTTAAACCAGCCTTCTCTGCAGGTCCGTTCTTGGACACATCCGCAATCAAGGCGCCTTTTGTGCTCTCCAGGCCGAATGATCGGGCCAGTTCAGGGGTAAGTTCCTGGATACTGACGCCCAGCCAACCCCTTTCCACTTTACCATGGGTAATCAACTCATTGGCTATATGTCTTGCCATATTACTGGGAATAGCGAAACCGATACCCTCAAAACCGCCGGACTGGGACACTATTACCGAGTTTACGCCGATCACCTCTCCGTTAAGGTTAAGCAACGGCCCGCCACTGTTCCCTGGGTTTATGGCAGCATCGGTCTGAAGAAAATCCTGGTAGCTGTTTGGATCAGTGATGCCCCTCCGGTGCTTTGCACTTATAATTCCTTGGGTAACGGTCTGATCAAGTCCCCTTGGATGCCCTATTGCAACAACCCAATCTCCCACATCCATACTATCCGAGTCACCAAAATTGACATGGGGAAGAGATTCCTTAGCCTCGATTTTGATCACCGCCAGGTCCGTCTTGGGATCGGCTCCCACAAGCTTCGCTTTATATCTATTACCATTCGAGAGCTGCACCATAATCTCGGTTGCATTTCCCACGACGTGATTATTGGTGAGGATATTTCCCTTGGAGTCCATAATCATGCCTGTACCCAGACCCTTTAACTCACGTTGATACTTTTTAGGCATATTGGGTACGTCGAAAAAATAGCGGAAGAAAGGATCGTTTGCAAAAGGAAGTTGGTATACCGGCATTTCCTGCCGCTGCGTCACCTCGACATGCACTACGGAAGGTATATTTTCCTTAGCTACAAGCGCGATGGCAGTCCTCAAATCAAGCGAAGTCTTTTTGTCTTTAGTGATTTCAGCTACAACCATTGAGGGTAATATCGCTATTAATACGAAAAGAAGAATGGTGGCTAAGATAAAATAACGATAATTGTATTTATGCCTAATCATTTTAATATTCCTCCCTAATGAATTGGTTGATAAAATTTTATTTTTTCCTTTTTTTCCCATGTTCTGCAGAATCATCATGGTAATCT
The DNA here is from genome assembly GCA_964620335.1 of uncultured Desulfobacteraceae bacterium. Taxonomy (GTDB): domain Bacteria; phylum Desulfobacterota; class DSM-4660; order Desulfatiglandales; family Desulfatiglandaceae; genus JAFDHL01. The sequence continues at coordinate 3,683 of CAZUHR010000180.1, read as the reverse complement.
GCATATTCAAGAAGCTTATCCTTATACCTTTTCGCGTTAATGCTACCTTCCAGGCAAGTATAGCAGATTTCAAGACTCGACATTCGGCCTATGTCAAAGCCTGTCTTGGAAAACACCCGAGCCCTTTTCTTTGCAAGAAGGTATCGTCGTCCACAGGTTTGCCTTGAGATACTTTGGTTCCCAGGCAGTCCAGTGCACAGAATGAGTTCATTTCCCATCAATTCCGGGTTTTTTTGTGAATTCTTCATCGGTTTATACCATCTTATTCAGAGCCTTCTGATCTATTTCCGTTTCCACAAACAATCTCCCCATGTCATCCTTCAGAATAAGACACATAGCCCGTTTTCCTTTCAACTTAATCAAAATTCTATTCTGTTGCTAAAGACCCGCATCTTTTTATGTCTAAGTATACACACCGAACTTTACAAAAACCTTTCAGGAAAATTACAATTTTGAAATGTTAGCCTGGCCATGCCTCACGAATTTTTATTCATTTATTTCAAAAATGTAATTTTCAGGAAAGGGCTATGAAAGGTTTGAGTGATATATAGAGCGTAATATCCATTAACATTGCTATGAGGTCTAGGTATTATCAATAATATTCATTATTCATTAAAAAAAAGAGGAATAAAAAATGAATTCGATGGTTCAGCACGACGTTCAGAGATTGATAAATGATATCGACGAAGTCAGACAGGTTTTGGAAATACTCGAAAACGACCACGCTTTATGGGCAAGGAGGCAACAGGAAAAGGATATTTCAGACTTCATCAACTACATCAACCAAATTGAAGTTGATATAAGTATCATAATGAATAACTTCGTCACTAACAACAAAAATAGTGAAAAAAATGAAGGCTATTTCATCGAAGGAATGCAGCATGCATTCTCTTACATAAATGATCTGTTTCATGACATTAAGAATATCAGGAAGGATCTGGATAGATCCTATATACGGCCGGATGAACTTAAAACCCTGGAAATCGATTGGGCGAGATTCAGAAAAAACATAATACAGGTTGTAAATTACATGCAGGGTGAAAGGCTGGAGAAAATTAACCTAGGTAATTGATCGAAAAACAATGAATTCTAATTAGCACCACCCAAAGAGTTTATAATGATAGTTAAAGATCAATTTTTTGATGGGAGGATAATGCTGAATGTAGACCCCTTCCCCAGTTCACTTGAGACATCGAGTAGGCCTTTATGGGCTTGAACGATGGCCTTAACCAGGTTCAGGCCAAGGCCAAGGCCCCTTTGAGTGAGAGCCTGTTTGCCCCTGAATAACCGATCCCATATTCTCGGCAACTCCTCTTCCGGTATTCCCATTCCCCTATCCCTGATGCGGATGATGACCCGCTCATCTTCTTCGAAGGCATCAATATCGATATAACCGTTATCAGGGGTATATTTTATTGCGTTGTCTATCAGATTTGACAGTGCCTGTCCCATCTTCGCTTGATCGATACCTATGCGTAAATCATCTTGAACAGAAAAATTAATATGGATACCCTTTTCCTCTGCCGTATATCGGTAAAGATCGAGGACCCTGTCAATCAATATTGAAACGTTCACGACTTCCAGATCCAGTTTTATTGTCCCGGTTTCCGCCTCTGAAATATCCATCAATGTGTTCAACATCTTCAGGATCTGATCAGACTCCTCCAGGCAGGTTCCAAGGGCTTCCTCGCATGACTCACCATCTTGATCCGGTTGCAATGCCCTCTCCGCGATACCACGGAATCTAGTCATCGGCGTACGTAGGTCATGGGCGATATTATCAAGTGCATCTCTCATTCCCCTAATCAGGGATTCGATCCTTTCAAGCATCTTGTTAAACAGCATGATCAGCTCATCGAGCTCATCATCGGTCTGGCGGCCCGCTACCCTAGCATTCATCTTTCCGGATTCAATCGCACGCAATGTGGCAATAAGATCCCTGACAGGGAGAAGAGACCTGTGGGCCACAAAGATACCCCCTGCAAAACCCAACAGGATCAATGGTATCATGACGAAAGAAAAAATTTCACGGAAATGGACCACGATCTTCTCCCGCTCTTCATTGCTTTTTCCAACTTGCAGGACATAGGATTTTTTCAGGAAAACAGACGCCACTTCCAGTTCATATCTGTTATCTTTTATCGGCAGGCGAATCCACTTCAGATTTTCACTAAAATCCTTATCTTCAAGTCTTTTCAAATTGGACTCCAGCCATTGATAGGGGAGGATTAAGACAAGGGTCCTGTTATGCTGGTCTGCAAGCCTTATCAAAAATGGGTTTTTTTCGACGAATTTCTTGTCTATGCTGATCTCCCTTTTCAACTGATCAATGCCGCCGGATTGATATAAAGCTGAAAGCTCCTCGAGTTTCAACTGTATGGAATCCTGATCCCGTCTTTTGAGGGATGATGAAAGAAAAAAATATCCAATGGAAAAAAGCAATAAAGAACTCAGGATAAATATCGCACAGAACCAGAAGGCGAGGCGGAACCCGACGGTCTTGCGAATCCTGTTAATCTCCTTTAAGGACATAACCCACGCCACGAATAGTATGTATCAGTTTGTGTTCGAACTCTTTTTCCACCTTGTTTCTCAAACGGCAGACCAGAACATCCACAACATTTGTTTGGGGATCAAAATTGTAGTCCCATACATGTTCCAGGATCATTGTCTTGGACAGGACCCTTCCCTTATTACGCATAAGGTATTCGAGTAGTGAAAATTCACGGGGCTGAAGTTCTATTTTCCTGTCTCCCCTGGTTATCTCCCTGGTGATAAAATTCATTGACAGGTCTCTAACTTCAAGCATGTTAGGTTCGGAAACGCCGCTTGACCTTCGAATTAAGGCCTGGACCCTTGCTAAAAGTTCGGAAAATGAAAAAGGTTTGGTCAGGTAGTCATCCCCTCCTATCTGGAGCCCTTTTATCCTGTCGTCAACCGACCTTTTTGCACTTAAAACGATAATGGGAGTATTGATCTTTTTCCGTCGAAGTTCCTCAATAAGACTGAGGCCATCCAGACCGGGTAACATTATATCGATGATCGCAGCATCATATGGTTCGTTGAGTGCTAAATGCAGACCGTCTACCCCATCTTCAGCATGGTCCGTGGCAAAGCCAGCCTCTTTCAAACCTTTCGAAATAAATGAAGCAATTTTTTTGTCATCCTCAACTAAAAGCACGCGCATAAAAAATCTCCTCGAACCACCATCATATCATAGGGCTTTCAATTTTGCACATGATGCTTCAGTCCAAAAACTCGGCAATCTTGCTGTGCTTTCGCTTTATGTCCAAAATGAGCCTATCATATCGGCGTAACCGGGTGATGGATCTAATGATAAGATAGGAGCCTAAAAAAATGAGTGCTGTACAAATAAGCAATAGTGGAACGATAAAGTGCATAACATGGATAAAATCATAGTATTTTGAAGTGGCCACCAGAACGCTCAGGACAGAAAGGGGTAGGACAAAGACGGCAATGCCTGTGCGCATAGCGGCCAAAGATGTCCTCTTCTCCGCAAGGATAAGTTGAACTTCATTAATGACAATACTTGCCGATTCTATCTCATTTCCTTCCGACAAGGGGCCTCCTGGTGGCTTGGCAAAGTGGTACCGGGATAAATAAAACTCAAAAAAAATTATTATACAACATTATCCGAATAAAATCATCTTTCGCCATCTCCA
>CAZUHR010000179.1:0-6986 GCA_964620335.1 uncultured Desulfobacteraceae bacterium | reverse complement strand
TTACTGCCTTGGTAAACTGAATCGCGATCTTTCCAAAAGACTCCGGATGGGATCGTGTCAAATACGATCTGCAGCATATTCCGTGAATCCTGCAGGTCCTGCTCCGCCCGCTTGCGTTCGGTGGTTTCGATGAGTGTTACCAGCGTGCCGCCGACACGGCTATGATCCAACCAAATGGGACTGTAAGAAAGTGTGAAGAAAGCATCCTCCATTTCGGCCCGACGCTTGATTCGAAAAAACTGATCCTCCAGGTGGACCGTTTGACCTTCCTGCATCACCTTCTCGAAGATTGGTTTGTTAAATTCCCAAACCTCAGCCCAAATTTCACGGGTTGACCTGCCCATCGCGTAGGGATGCTTATCAGCCGCAATGACTCTGTAGGCATCGTTGTAGATGAATATCAGCTCTTTTCCCCATAGAATCGCCATGGCGAACGTGCTGGAAAGTGCCACATTCGTAATTACCTGCAAGGGGTAAGGCCAGTCGGCTCTCGGACCCAGGGGCGTCGCCGACCAGTCCATCGAGCGAATTAGTTCACCCATATCGCCACCGCCGTTAAGCCAATCAGCGTGGGCAGTCATTTCAGAGTCGTTGTTCGACCTTTTCATTTCGTGCCCCTCCAACAACATGTTTGAGTGATTCTGAGAAACTGGCACCTTGATAAGCAAAAATATAAAATTGTGGGTGGTTAGACTTGTCCAACTTTGCATTCCGTTGCCGTTAACAATACTTACATTATACTAAAATCAAGGAAATTTTCAGTATTCTTTTAGAATATGAAAGAAATCAGGATTTAGCCAATCGAGCAGCTACTTACCATATCTTGGAATCTATTCCGAGATGTAGATATTAAAAATTCCCTCGGGGAGCTGTTTTAAGCTTTTTCTCCCCTATATCTCCCCTTTTAGAACGACGGCATGCGTAAGTAATTGATATTATACACACCATGCACACTATGCACAAAGGGGCTTGAAAATCAGGCCGTCCGGAATGGTCAGTGTTTTTAATGGGTTAGAAAGTTATTTGACTGGGAAGCCTTCTTCTTTGGGAGCAGGGTGTCGTCTCGCCGGGCAAGGCGGGATCGCCCCGACCAGACTCCAGTCGAAACGGAGTTGAGAAGGGAGATCGCCGCTATTTAATGACGCTGTGGAATGACTGCCCAATGGATCCCGGCCCAATGGGCCGGGATTGCAGAAAGTAGGGAGGGATACCACCTTCCCGTAACGCCCTGAAATGACATCCTTGAAGGCTTAAGAGGTCTGTAGTCAAAAATAGCATTTTCAAAAAAAAGTTATATTTCAAATACCGCCCCTGCAGAGGCATAAAAGAATCGATCCGCAAAATGGTTCGATAAAAAACCGCTAACTTGAAGGCCGGTACAGTGGGAAACACCGATCTTTTGAATTTGATATTGTTCTAATATTTCGACGGCCTCTTCAATCTGAGCTTTCGTGGAAAAGCCAAGATGTGTTCCACCTATGACAGCAAAAATACGGTCCTTTCCAGTCTTTTCAATTATGTGCTGAAGGATATTGATCAAACCGGCATGGGCACAACCCAGCAGGATCACAAGCCCTTTTTTTGTATCAATGGCGATAGTAAAGTCATCCCATAGAGGATCCTTTATACGCTGGCCATTCTTATCAAAAATTTCCATATGATCATCAAATTCTGGAGGAATATTCCTGGGGACTTCACCTGAAAGATAAATTCCCTTACCCAATTCCATAAATTCTCGTACAAACTTGAAATTTGCTCCTAGGCTCTCCAGATACTCACGCCTGAATGGAATTCCCACAAATTTTGATTTTGAATCATCATATGCCCAGTATCTTTTTGCAAAAACATCCGGATGGCAATAAACATCCAAAGGGTTCTTTTTTAATAAGACATCAGGTAACCCTAAAGTATGATCGTAATGCCCATGAGAGAGGACCAGGAATTTTATACTGCTCAAATTTTTGTCCATGACAAAACAATTGTTCATCAACACTTTCCCCTGACCTGTGTCAAAGAGAAAGTTCAAATCTGCAGTTTCGACAAATGCAGAGAATCCGTGTTCGCCGATAATCCCGTATGGTTCCGCTACGCTGTTCTCACACAGAATAGAAACCCGAGTCATCATGAGCCACTTACCTCCAATTTGGTCTTCTGGGTTTTGATCTCCGCTTAAAAAAAAGCAAGCCCGCCCTATTCCAAACCTTCCTTCTTCAATCTACTAACAGATTCAAGCATATGGTCCCTCATTGCTTTTTTGGCACCTTTTTTGTCGCCCCTTTTTATCATTTCAACTATTCCTGTATGCTCAATAACAGCCTTCTCATTCCGCCCTTCTACCCTTAAGGCAGCTTTCCATCCCTCAAAAGAATATTTTGCCAGGGAGTTCATAAGCATTCCTAGTGTCCAATTGTCAGCTGCCTCAGCCAAAAAACAATGGAAATTAATGTCTGCGTGAATTGCGCCTGCTAAGTTATCCTCCGCAAGGGCCTCCTGGTTCTTTATCTCCTTCTCCAGTTTTTGAATATCATCTCTAGTTGCTCTCTGAGCAGCCAAGCCTGCGATTTCAGGTTCAAGAATAAGCCTGGCCTCAAAGTGCTTGAGGATGCTACTCTTGTGCTTAGATACCCATGTTGCTAGAGGTACATAAAGATCACCGGTCAAAGCCTCAACAAAAATACCCTTTCCTGGTTTGACTTGCACAAGCCCCGTTATCTCAAGCATGCGCAATGCCTCTCTGATGGCTGCTCTGCTTATTTTCAGGCTCTTTGCCAATTGCCGTTCAGATGGCAACTTGGCTCCAACCTCTAGATTATTACTGACAATATATTCCTTAATATTGTCAATGGCTGCCTCTGAAAGTCGTTTTCTGGTTATCGGTTTTAGTTCTTCCATAATAAATAATTCTAAATACAGAGTACGCTTAGAACGCCTAAAAGACAGACGCCTTTTGATTTGCGAATACTTAAAGATGATCGATGGGACAATTCGCCATTTTGCTCTATTTCCCCCAGCACTATATTCTTAAATCCTACTTTAAAAGGAATAAACAGAAAGGAATCGCTTTTTAGCCTCATCGCTACTCAATTTAAAATTCTAACCTAATTATTCTTGCCTGCCAAGCTTGTTTATGAAAAAAACTTAGCACGACATAAAAAAAGCCTGCCTTTAGTAAATCATAATGCTCTTATTCATAAATAATGCAAAGAAACATAATTGCTTAGCAATTAAGTAAATCACTATGCTGATGCATGCTTAATCTTAATCTCGATTGTGCCTACCCTTTCAAAGACTATTGGAATATGGACAAAAACTGAGCACCTATCCTCGAATGTTTCGAATGGAGTCTCTTCATCATAGACGGTTACACTCTTGATAGGGTTTTGCCTCATACGCAAGCAAAACGCAAACTCGAGAGGAAAATTTTCACCCAAATAACCTACTTTGGCTAGTGTCGTTTCAGGGTCAATCAATTCTCTTTCAAGAATACTAAAGTTGTTTCTTTCGTTCCATATTCTTTCGCGGGAAAGCCTTCGTTCACCTGGATTTTTGCCCAACGCTCTTATTGAAATTCTAAAATCCCCGTATATCAAATTGGTTGGATAACCTGTGTACTTTTCCCAGGAAAATCTATTATTACCCATATTTAACAGGGCCTGACAGGGTACTAATCCGCTTTCGGCAATGTCTGCCGGAGAAGTAATAGCCCAATGGTTCGTTTCCATTCCAAAAACCAGTGTATGCCATTTTAGATATGCTGGACCGCAGGTGTAATTCGTATACCCGGACAATCTTTCAGGCGTATCATAGTGCTCATAGAAATTTTGGACATTGAGCAAAAACACTTTCTCCTTTTGATATTTCCACGGCAACCGTCCGGTATTCGCTTCTCCAAAATAGTAGAAAGCCAGATCTTCCAGCGTATGGATTTCATAGGGAAAACCTTTTGCCTCAGCTGCTTCCAACATCTTATTAGCAACATATTGATAGATCTGTTCATCCATACCCCATTTGGTACTATTTGCGGGAAGGATGACTTCCATGTCACCATGATCATATTTCGATCCATCCATCTTGCCTAGGCTGTGATAATCGATCATCATATCGGGGGTATAACCACTGCAGAGATTGCCCATAATCTTTCTTTCATGATCAGTAATGCCGAACATGGTCGAATGAAACTCATCTAAAACAACTCCCTCTGGATTAAAAATGGGAACCACGATAACAGTCTGCTTCTCTCTTATTTCGCTCGCATCATCGCTGGCCAAATACTTCAGGATTTCCGGACCTACTACTCTTGCGCCCCTCTCCTGCCCGTGCCTGGCCAAGGTAATTATTGCTATTTGTTTATCGCCATCCGAAATAGATCTATTGGTTACAATGACTGCCGGTATGTCCCATTTATTGTCTTCGGATTTTCCGAGAACTATTTTATCTGCAATTTTATTGTTATCCTTCACAAAATTATTAATCCAGGAGTAGATCTCCTTGAGACCATCCTCTCCCATAGGCATATGATCAAAAATTGCCATTTTAATCTCCCTCAGTTTTCATTCACAATATTTGAAATCACCTTAACAATATATTTCTGCCTGGTCCAACTATCTCTCATTAGTGGCAAATCGAATTATCTCCTGTTTGATCTATTAAAACAAAAGACCAGGCAGCCATAGCGATAGCCAGGGAACGGCAATAACGAAAATAAGCCCTAAAATCTGAATGCCCAGAAACGGTAATATCCCCTTGTAAATATTTATCACCGTTACCTCCTTGGGTGCTACGCTCTTCAAGAAAAACATGGATAGGGCAAACGGTGGCGAGCAGAACGCTACTTGGAGGTTGAAGTTGACAACAACCGCAAACCAAATAGGATCAAGATTCATTGACATAATAATGGGTGTAAACATGGGGATCACGATAAACAGTATCCCTATAAAATCGATAAACATCCCCAGAAAAAAGAGCAAAAGCATCATCTCACCTATTATGTACCATTGACTCACGGAAGAGGGAATGAATGAGGGAACATCCATTATTATTTCCGCCAGGAAAGTCGTCCCGCCCATTTTTATGAGCACCACGCTCATCATGGACGCGCCAATGGTGACAAACATGACCATACCAGAAGTCTTTAATGTGACCAATGCGGCCTTTTTGAAAGATGCCCAAGAAAATTTGCCATAGCAAATGGCCAATACGATTGACCCGAAAGCCCCCACTGCCGATGCTTCGGTTATCGCGATAACGCCAAATACGATAGAACCTATGAGGGCAACGATCAGCGCAAGCGTGGGACCCGCGTAGATCAGGAGGTCCAAGAATACCTTCTTGGCACTAATCTCGGAAACCTCTTCTTTTTTCATTGGCGGACCATAATCAGGTTTGATTCGGCATATGATAAATATATAAATTACGTACAACAGCGAAAGAAATATCCCGGGGATAATTGCCGCTGCAAATATTTTTGCCACCGATAGGGTCGAAACTGTCCCATAGAGTATCAGTACTATACTAGGAGGAATGATCACACCCAGAGTTCCCCCTGCCATGATGGAGCCAGAAGCAAGTTCCTTGGAGTATCCCTTGTTGATCATGCCCGGAAGACCTATAACCCCCATAGTTACAATGGATGCCGCTATGACACCCGTACAGGCGGCAAACAGTGTACAGATAACCACGGTACCTATGGCCAGACCGCCACTTATTCGACCCAATAGCCCATGGAGGCTGTCATAGAGTTTCTCCGCTATACCACAGGCTTCAAACATGAAACCCATAAAGATAAAAAGAGGAATCGCAGGGAGCACAGCATTGTTCATCAATCCGTAGATCCTGTTTATGAACAGCGGAAGTACTGTAGGTCCGATTCCCAAAAGCCCAAATCCGAGCCCCAATGTAGCCAAAGAAAACGCCACAGGTGCCCCACTGACAGCTAGCAATAGCACCCCTGCTAGCATGAGGAGGGATAGAATTTCAGGACTCATTATGAATCTCCTTTGATTGCATAGACGAAATTACGCACGATACTGGAAATTCCTTGAAGCGCAAGAAGAGTAAAACCTATTGGTACAGTCCACTTTACAGGGAATACCCATGGCCTCCACAGGGTATGCTCCGCACACTCCAAGACTAACGTCGAGTGCCAAGCCCACGGAATAGATTTTATAATAATGATAATGGCAAAAGGCATAAGTAGAACCAGCAGGTAGATTGCTTTCAGGAGTGACTGGAACCTTGGTCTAAATTTGAGCAGGAGCACATCGACGCTTATGTGACCTTCTTCGAGTAAAGTAAAAGCACCGCCTAGTATAAAATAGACAGAATACAGCATCCAGGCCAGCTCATATGCCCATTGGGTTGGAGCACTAAAGAAGTACCTGAGCATAACATCATATACAGTGACCAATATCATAGGAACCATCAGGAACATTACTATCCTGCCCGACCACCTTGATATCGAATCAATTACATCCAGAAATTTCATCTTTTCCTCACATTCAATCAATGTTCAAGGCTCTGGCCGTTTCAGAAAAACAGCCAGAACCCGTGATCGAGTATAAGCACTTAAAACATTTTATTTAGTTTTCTTGGATTTTCTTAGCTCCTATGAGCTCATAGAACTTAGCCTTGTCGGCCCAATCCGTTGTTTGCAAATCCACGTAAGGAAGATAGCGTGCCAGAAATTTCTTTTGATGCTCCCATACCTTAGCAAAGAGCTTATTCTTTTTAGAATATTTATTTTCATATAAATCTATATAGGTATTGAGCATATAATTCTGGATCTCCGGGCTGAATTTACGAATCTTTGTGCCGTACTTTTTTAGCTTATCTATAGCATCAAGGTCTTCCACCCAGTTTTTAGTGTAGCTGTCAACAAGCTGTGCATGGGCGGCCCCTTTAACAATGGCCTTAAGATCATCGGGAAGGGAAGCCCAGACCTTATTATTAATCATCAGATCCAGTGCCAGCACGTACTGGTGAATACA
>CAZUHR010000178.1:0-7012 GCA_964620335.1 uncultured Desulfobacteraceae bacterium | reverse complement strand
CTAACTAAATTAAATCATAAAAAAAATGGGCGATCAAGCGGATTCAGCAAGAGCCGGACACTGCCGCCGATCCGCAAATAGTTTTTTACAATTTGTAAAAAAAGCGGACAGTCAACGAAACGAATTCAATCTCTAAAGCAGTTTTTTGGGGATGTTTTATGTTTATTACTAAAGATTTATATCAATTTCAGAGCTTTCTCTTGACTTGGTACATTAATTGCTGGCATTAATTTAACTGTTTATTAACAGCTCTTTTGAAAATCCAGACACTCCCCCACATTGGGCAGTGGGCTATCCGTGTCAAATTGAGAAATTCCTTTTTTCTAAGGAGCCAATCATGGAAACACAAACCACCCAAAAGGCCAATGGATCCGTTATGGTTGTGGGAGGAGGTATTGCCGGAATGCAGGCAGCCCTTGACCTGGCAAATTCCGGCTTTTATGTCCATCTTGTGGAAAAATCTCCGGCTATCGGTGGAGTGATGTCACAACTGGACAAAACCTTTCCGACCAATGACTGTTCCATGTGAATTATCTCTCCCAAACTGGTCGAGGTCGGCCGGCATCTGAACATCAAACTCCATACCTGCTCAAACATTGAAGATGTAGACGGACAAAAGGGAAATTTTCAGGTCACACTCAGAAAAACCCCTCGCTATGTTGACCTTGATAAATGCGCTGCTTGTGGTGATTGTGAAAAAGTTTGCCCGGTTACGAGGCCCAGTGAATATGATATGGGTCTAGCTAGCCGTAAAGCCGCATATAAACCATATGCTCAAGCCATCCCCGGAGCCTTTGCCATAGAAAAACTCGATAGAGCACCCTGCACGATGGCCTGCCCGGCCCACCTCAATGTGCAGGGATATGTGCAGATGGTCAAGCAGGGGAATTATAGGGAAGCCATTGAAATCATCATGAAGAATCTCCCATTTCCCGGAGTCCTTGGCCGTGTCTGTCCGCATCCCTGTGAAAACAGCTGTCGCCGCCTTGAAATTGACGAGGCGATCGCCATAAGAGAACTTAAGAGAGTGGCTGCTGATCATGTGAGCCTGGATGATATCCCGGTACCCGAGATAACACCCAGAAAGGAAAAAGTCGCCATAATAGGCTCCGGCCCGGCAGGCCTTACAGCCGCATATTTTCTTGCCCTGGACGGATATCACGTAAGTGTCTACGAGGCCATGCCTGAGGTAGGCGGGATGATGCGCTATGGTATTCCTGAACACAGGCTGCCAAGGTCTATCCTGGATGCGGAGATCGAAAACCTCAAACGTTACGCTATAGAGATTCAAACCGAAACAGTTATTGGGAAGGACATCACCATCGAAGAACTTCAGGAACATGGAGCCGGGGCAATTTTCCTCGCTGCCGGGGCCTGGAAGGGTCTGAAACTCGCGATACCGGGCGAGGACGAGTACGAAGGTATTAGCGATGTCACATCTTTTTTAAGGGAAGTCCATCTGGGCAATAGAAAAAGTATAAAAGGCAAGATCGTGATTATCGGGGGAGGCCATTCAGCCTTAGACGGTGCCAGAGTAGCCCTTCGACTGGGCGCGAGCGAGGCCCATATCATATATCGCCGATCCAGGGTTGAGATGCCGTCGGAAGCTGAGGAAGTTGAAGAAACAGAAAAGGAAGGTGTGAAGATCCATTTCCTAGTCGCCCCAAAAAGAATTACCGGTGAGAACGGAAATGTTACCGGTATTGAATGCATCCGTACACGCCTGACCGAACCTGATACCACAGGCAGGCGAAAGCCAATTCCGGTTGAAGGTTCGGAGTTTTTTATTGAAGCAGATCATATCATTCCTGCAATCGGCCAAGAACCGGATTTGGATTTTTTAGGTGAAGAAAGGACCCTCGCGGTGTCAAAGTGGAGCCTGGTAGAAGTCAATCCTGAGACACTTCAAACCAATAAGCCCGGAATTTTTGCCGGAGGAGATGTCATCACGGGGCCTGCCACGGTTATTGAGGCGGTGGAGGCAGGAAAGAGGGCCGCCAAATATATGGCCAAATACATGCGAGGAGAGGAATTGCCCACAGAATGGCATGAGGAGCCCCCAATGAAAAACAATTGGGTGGAAATTCCTCATGATGAGCCCGCAAAAGAACGGTTAAAAGCCCCTGCTTTACCATTGAAAAAGAGGCTTCTAGGATTTGAAGAAGTTAATCTTCTTGCCGATGAAGACGCCGCGCTCAAGGAGGCAGGTCGCTGCCTCAACTGCGGAGGATGTTGCGAATGCTTTCAGTGCGTGACGGCCTGTGAAGCCGATGCTGTCACCTTTGAGACGCACGCACAGCAAGAAGAAACAGTAACAATCAATGTGGGCTCCGTCATAATGGCGCCGGGTTTTGAACCCTTTGACCCAACAAATTATGATGTTTACCAGTATTCTTCCTTTCCAAATGTGGTCACCAGCATGGAGTTTGAGCGTATCCTGAGCGCAACAGGTCCTTATAATGGGCATCTCAGGCGGCCTTCTGACCTGAAGGAACCAAAAAAAATCGCATGGCTCCAGTGTATTGGTTCCAGGGACATCAACAAATGCGATAATGCCTACTGCTCATCTTTCTGCTGTATGTACGCTATCAAAGAGGCAGTTATTGCCAAAGAGCATGCCAGTGCCCACCTGGATACTGCCATCTTTTTTATGGATATGCGGACGCACGGCAAGGACTTTGATCGTTATTATGAAAGGGCCAAGAAAGAAACAGGGGTCCGTTTTATTCGCTCACGTATCCATACCATAGAACCGGCAGGGGCGGGATCCGATGATCTGAAGATGGCATATATTGATGAAGATGGGAAGATTAAAAGCGAAGTGTTTGATCTCGTGGTTCTCTCTGTTGGTCTGGTGATTCCCAAAAGCACGCGGACACTGGCGGACAAATTGGGCATCATTCTGGATAAAGACGGTTTTACCGAAGCGAGCTGTTTCGAGCCTGTTTCTACATCCCGACCCGGGATATTTGCCTGCGGGGCCTTCACAGGCCCCAAGGATATACCCCAATCAGTCAGGGGGGCATCAGCCGCTTCCTCGGAATGCGGAGCACTGCTTGCCGGTTCTCGCAATACCCTCACTCATGAAAAAACATATCCTCCCGAGGATCCTATTATCTATGAAGAACCACGAATAGGCGTTTTTGTTTGTCATTGTGGTATCAACATAGGGGGGGTTGTTGATGTGCCAGCGGTTCGTGATTACGCCAAGACCCTGCCCAGTGTTGTCTATGCCGGAGACAATCTTTTTACCTGCAGCCAGGATACCCAGGATAGTATCAGGGAAGTCATCAAGGAAAATCGAATCAACCGTGTAGTAGTGGCAGCATGTACTCCCCGTACCCATGAACCACTTTTTCAGGAAACAATTAGAGAGGCAGGCTTAAACCCTTACCTTTTTGAATTTGCAAATATTCGTGATCAGAATTCATGGGTACACAAAGGAGAACCTGAGAAGGCAACTGAGATAGCCAAAGACCTTGTCCGCATGTCCGTTTCCAAGGCCATCTTTCTGGAGCCTATTGATCGCTTACGGCTGGAACTCAATCAGAGCGCTTTGGTCATAGGAGGCGGAATCGCGGGAATGAATGCCGCACTTAGTCTGGCAGACCAAGGTTTTAAGACATACCTCGTGGAACAAAAGGAGATACTGGGCGGGCAAGGGCTTAATATAAAAAGAACCTGGAAGGGTGAGGACGTCAGTGCCTATCTCAGCAATCTCATTGCTCGTGTGAAAGAACATGAAAAAATCGATGCCATGCTGGGCTCTGAGATAGTTCATAGCGGGGGTTTCGTGGGCAACTTCACGACAACTGTCCGGAGCGATGGTAATGAACGTGAACTCAAGCACGGTATTATCATTCTTGCCACAGGGGCCCGGGCACTTGAACCCGATGAATATCTTTACGGACAGAATGAGCGAGTTTTGAAGTGGCATGAACTGGAAGAACTATTTGAAGAAAAGCCCGAAAGACTGAAGCAGGCCGAGGGCATTGCCTTTATCCAGTGTGTAGGCTCCCGTGAGCCTGAACGGCCTTACTGTTCAAAGATATGCTGCACGACTGCCATCAAGCAGGCCATTGACCTCAAAGAACAAAAACCTGATCTCAATGTGTATATCCTATATCGCGATATTCGCACATACGGTTCAAAAGAAAGACTTTACCAAAAGGCCAGAGAAATGGGTGTGATCTTTATCCGTTACTCCATGGATGAAAAGCCTTTAGTGGAAAAAGAAATCCTCGAGGGAAAAGACAAGCTGAAAATCACCGTCAGAGATAGTATTCTGGGAGTTCCACTGCACCTCCATGTGGATTACCTTAATCTAGCCACAGCAATTATCCCAAACGGCCAGGAAGATATGTTATCCAAACTGTTGAAGGTTCCTCTTGACAATGATGGTTTCTTTCTTGAAGCACACATGAAACTGAAGCCTGTCGAGTTTGCAGCTGACGGCATCTTTCTCTGTGGACTTGCCCACTATCCCAAACCCGTTGAAGAATCTATCGTACAGGCAAAGGCAGCTGCTTCCCGTGCATCGACCTTGCTGGTCAGGGATTATATAGAAGTCGAGCCTATTGTATCGGTTGTCGATCAGGAAAAATGCATAGGATGCGGCTTATGTGAGACATCATGTCCCTTTGGTGCCATAAATCTTGCAAAGGTAACCGGCAAAGGTTACAGGGCGGAGAATATTCCAGCGCTTTGCAAAGGTTGTGGTGTATGCGCTGCAGCCTGCCCGCAGAAGGCTATTGATATGAAGCATTTCCGTGATCGGCAGATTTTCGCGGCAATTCAGGCAGGCGGTGCGAAGAGCTGATAATAAATAATCAGGAGAATGCCGATGAAAGAGCAATTTGAACCTAAAATCCTAGCGTTGCTATGCAACTGGTGTGCCTATGCAGGCGCTGATCTTGCAGGTGTTTCGAGACTTCAATATCCCCCTACCATCCGTGTTATTCGAGTCATGTGCTCGGGCCGTATTGATCCTTTGTTTGTATTAAGCGGTTTAAAGAGTGGATTTGACAGTGTGTTCGTGTCCGGCTGACATATTGGGGAATGTCATTACCTGGACGGTAATATTTATGCGGCAATCAGGATGGATGTAGTGCAACACCTTATGAATATCTCAGGTATTGGGTCAGATCGGGTCCAGCTTCGATGGGTCAGCTCCGCCGAAGGCAACTTATTTGCAGAATACGTGACCGAGATTAGCGATCTGACCAAAAAATTGGGTCCTTTTGATAGAAACAAATTCGAGCTTCCGCTGGGAGCTGTTGAACAGACCCTAAATTCTGCGCGAATCCGTTGGTTGATGGGATTAACAAGACAGCTTACCGAGCAGGGTAACGTTTACCAGGAAAAATTGGAAAAGGAAAAATACCAAAAATTAATCCACCAGGCTACGGAAGAAGAATATCACAAAGCGCTGGTTCTGGGAGCACTTAAAGAAACCCCCCTGTCTGTGCGGGGTCTCTCCGAAATAACCGGATTGCCCGTATATACTGTCTCTTTAAGGCTAAACGAACTGGAAAGAGAAGGGCGGGCTGAATTAAGCGGTTACGACGGAAGCACCCCCAGATTCATCGGTTTGGCTGCATAGACTTTTTATATTAGGTGTACTCTCGGAGTTTCTTTCCGAGTGGGATCGCGGCTTCAGTAAAACTGATGTATCGAGGCCAAAAGCCGCTTCTATTAGAAATTAAGGAACTGCCATGACAAAGACAAAAAAAATAGGAAGCGTGATGGTGGTCGGGGCCGGAATCGCCGGTATGCAGACGGCCTTGGATCTGGCAACTGCAGGATACTATGTGCATCTAGTGGATAGATCTCCGAGTATCGGCGGAATAATGGCACAGTTGGACAAAACCTTCCCAACCAATGATTGTGCCATGTGAGTTATTTCACCCAAACTGGTCGAGGTCGGCCGGCATCTGAATATCAACATTATTACCAATTCAGAGGTTGAATCCCTTAAGGGAAATCCCGGACATTTTGTGGCAACCCTGAGGAATAATCCCCGTTATATTGATCCGGAAAAATGTACCGGGTGCGGGCAATGCAGTCAAGCCTGCCCCATAAGAGGTGTTAATGAATACGATTGCGGCCTTTCTCTAAAGTGTGCCACTTCCATAAAATACGCTCAGGCTATACCCCTTGCCTATACCATTGATCGCAACCTGTGCATTGGTTGCGGGCTTTGTGAGAAGGTCTGTCTGGCTGAAGCAGTTCGTTTTGATGATAAGCCAAGGGACATTCACCTGGAAGTTGGCGCATTGGTCCTTGCGGTAGGCAACGAAGTATTTGATCCGAGCAGCCTAGACACATATAGCTACACAAAATCTCCCGACGTAGTTACCAGCATGGAGTTTGAGCGCATTTTAAGTGCTTCAGGTCCATACATGGGGCATCTGATGCGGCCTTACGACAGGGAGGAACCCGGAAAAATAGCGTGGATACAATGTGTGGGCTCACGGGATACCCACGAAAACTGCAACCCCTACTGTTCGTCCGTGTGTTGCATGTATGCCATTAAGGAAGCCGTCATAGCCATGGAACATGCCCACGGTGACACAGATGCTGCGATTTTCTATATGGACATGCGCACCTATGGCAAGGATTTTGAGGAATATTATGACCGTGCCAGAGAGGAGCATGGCGTCCGCTTTATCTGTTCACGCGTTCATACTGTTGAACCTGTAGAGGACGGGGATCTCAAAATCCGCTATTCGGATAATGCGGGCGAAATGAAAGAAGAAATCTTCAATCTTGTTGTTCTTTCCGTCGGGTTCGAGGTCGGCAGGAGTACCATAGAACTTTGCGAAAGGCTGGGAATCGAGCTGAATCAAAACGCCTTCGCCAAGACAAACAGCTTTTTACCTGTCGCAACCAGTAAACCCGGAGTTTACGTCTGCGGGACCCTACAAGGGCCCAAAGATATTCCTCAGTCGGTTATGGAATCTTCAGCAGCTGCCGCTGCATCCAGCATGCTCCTCAGTGAAAGCCGATGGAC
>CAZUHR010000177.1:0-7036 GCA_964620335.1 uncultured Desulfobacteraceae bacterium | reverse complement strand
TAGCGATGGAGATATTACAAAGCGTGTTGCAGGGAGAAACGCCGCCGATCTTTGAACTCCGCATTCTCACAAAGGCGGGAGGGAATATAGTAGGGCAATTCACGGCAACACTCCGAGTCCAGGATGGGAAAGAGTTAGATATATTGGGCATTGGTAGAGACATCACTGAGCGCAAGCAGGCGGAGGAACGCTTACGATTCCTGTCCTCTGCTGTGGAGCAATCCTCTGAAGGCATGGCCATCGCCGATATGGAAGGGAACCTGATACACGTCAACCAAGCGTGGGTCGAGATGCACGGCTACGAATCGTCAGAAGAACTTGTCGGAAGGAACTTGAGCATTTTTCACGATCCCGAGCAACTGAAAAGCAAGGTGGAACCCTTTAATAAGATGGTGATGGAAAATGGATATAACAAAGGGGAGGTGGGGCACATCCGCAAGGATGGCACATCATTCCCCACCCTTATGACCACCACCCTTCTTAAAGACGAGAATGGAAAACCGATAGCTCTTTCCGGCATAGCCAAGGACATAACCGATATCAAGAGGACCGAGGTAGAACTGAAGACGGAACGAGACAAATTACAGGGGCTCATGGACGGCCTGGCAACCACGGGAATCGGCGTCGATATCGTTGGGGCAGATTACAGGATTCTCTATCAAAACAAGGTGCTTATGGAGGCATTCGGCGATATTTTAGGGAAGCTATGTTATGAAAACTACATGGGATTGGATATCCCATGCGGTCTATGTCCGATGGAAGCTGTAATAAAGAGCCGGAAAGTGGAACGGGCTGAGATGACCGGCAGCGATGGCAGGCATTACGAGATTCTTTCCGCCCCACTCCCCTCTCCTGATGGAGTCGTCGATAAAGCCATCGAGGTCGTGTTTGATATCACTGATCGCAAGCGGGCGGAAGAAGAGAGCGAGAAATTGCAAGCCCAACTCCAGCAGGCCCAGAAGGTGGAGGCTATTGGTACCCTGGCCGGTGGCATCGCCCATGATTTCAACAACATCCTTGGAGCTATTATCGGCTACACGGAGATCGCTGATTTACAAGTTTCCGAGGGCAGTAAAGCGAAAGAGAGTTTGAAAGAGGTGCTGAAGGCCGGGCGTAGAGCAAGAGACCTGGTGAAGCAGATTCTTACCTTCAGCCGCAGGCACGGGCAGGAACGAATACCCGTACAAATCAGTCCTATTGTCAAAGAGGCCCTGAAGTTTCTCAGGTCATCCATGCCTGCTACCATAGAGATCAGCCAGGACATAGAGAGTGACACCGGAATCGTTGAGGCGGATCCTACCCAGATCCATCAGATATTGATGAACCTGTGTACAAATGCTGCACATGCCATGCGTGAAGAAGGGGGCATTCTGGAAGTCGGAATTCGGAATGTGGAAATCGGAAGTTGGGATTCCGAATTCGGCCGATTTGATAGGCCCCCCGGAAACTATCTGAGATTAACAGTAAGTGATACAGGAAAAGGAATGACGCCCGAGGTATTGGAACGGATTTTCGAACCCTATTTCACCACCAAAGAGAAGGGTGAGGGAACCGGTTTGGGATTGTCCGTTGTTCACGGGATCGTAAAGAATTATGGCGGCACCATCACGGCTTATAGTGAGCCTGGAAAGGGAACCACCTTTCATGTGTATCTTCCGGTGGTTCAAAAGGAGGCGGAAGGAGTTCCTAAAATTGCTGAATTTGCCCCCATTCCAACGGGGAATGAGCATATCCTCTTTATAGACGATGAACCGGCCTTAGTGGAGATGGGCAAACAGATGTTGGAACGGTTGGGCTATAAAGTTACGACAAGAACGAGCAGCATGGAGGCACTGGAGTTATTCAAGGCAAAGCCCGATCAATTTGATCTTGTGATTACCGACATGACCATGCCCCATATGACCGGAGAAAGGCTTGCAGGTGAAATCATAAATATCCGGTCGGATATTCCGGTCGTTATTTGTACCGGATACAGTGTGCGTATCTCAGAAGAAAAGGCAAAGGATATGGGAATCAAGGCGTTTGTTATGAAACCTTTTGTGATAAGAGATTTGGCGAAGACGGTGAGAGAGGTGTTGGAGGGGTAGTAATTGAATATTTAAGATTGACTATTGAAAACTTGTCCGCCTCCGGCGGATTGAAAAATGAAGACTTGTCCATCCTCCGTAGCCTGTCCACCCTCCGCAGTAGCCTGCTACGGAGGACGGGCTACGGAGGATAGATCGGGGCATAGCGTAGATCCCGCTTCTTTCTGGGCCTTTTTCTCTATAATGACGGTGTAGCTCAATCTCCGATCCAGGTTTCTCTGAACTCTTCATAAGGTGTAAATGATTTGGCTTCCCTTTCTGCTTTCAGAAGGTCGTTTGCATCTTCAAGGTCTTCGATTATTTCCAGAATCGCTTCATATTGTTTGATACTGAGAATAACGGCCTTTTTATTGCCTTTTTTATTAATTATATATTCCGGTTTGAGCCTTTCATGAGCAGTTATTGCCATTTGTTATCTCCTAATTATTGAACACTTATATGTTTTCGTTCTTAGAGAAGGAATAGGATACAAAGTCACTTGTGTCAACAGAGGCTAGGTTTTTTTCCACAAATAACTTATACAAATGTAATTTGACCTAGCCGACATATGGCAGGTGAATTTATCTCGGGTGTATTAAAAGCTGAAAGGGAATTGAAGTTTTTTGCCTACACATAGTCCCCGGAGCGGGTCATCAATTCCTTTATCTCTTTTTTTTGTTTCCCCATATCTTCGACTGTAAAGGTACAGGCGGGCGTTTTGATGATGCCCATGTCTGAGAGGATCTCTTTGATAACAGCCACTGGCATCTTTTGATAGATATCCTTGAGACTTCGAAGGTACTGGTCCAATTCCCAGATCTGTCGCATGTCGTCCCCCTTGCCCTGTTCATCCTTTAAGTGGAGGGAGGACGAGACTATCCGGTGCCATGCCCCGGGGGCAAGATTTGCTCCGGCAGATACCACGCCGCTCGTGCTCGGGTAAGACATGAAATTTGTTTCATCGCCATCGTAGATCCTGAAATGGCTCCTTCCGCGACAGGCCTTCTGATAATTGTAGGCCCGGTCTATGGGCCCCAGAAAAACAATGCCGACAATATTTTTAAAGGCGATCAATTCCTTCAGTATACTTGTACGAATATTGCATCTTTTAAGGGGTGTGCCAATCGCTCTTATCAATTCAGGATCATTGTGCAGGATAAAGGGTTGGTCCGCCATTGAGCAGATGTCCCTGTAATATGCTGGCAGGCCCCGGTTGCTGCGGTAGTAAAGGGGCGTATCAACCAAGAAGACCTGCCCATGGTTTTTCTTCCCCCGGATGGTTTTATCCAAATTTTGGATGGTCTTTCTGGTTTTTTCTTCCGTATTCTGCGTGACCCAGATCAGGATTGGAAGGCGGCCGGAGATTACGTTGAGGGCCTTTTTAAGGAGGTCTGAGAGCTGATCAAGGGTCAGGTTTATCCCTTCACCGGTGCGGGGGCCGGCCAGGAATACCGCCTGAGAATAAGGGATCACCCGGTCCAGGATTCCTCTCAGTCCGTCGCCGTCAATCGAACCGTCGCGCTTGAGCGGGGTTATCAGATCAGCGATAAGCCCCTGTGGTGGGGTTAATACTTCCATTTATCCTGAATTCCTCTCTGCCCAACAGGTCGTGAAGATGCACGAGACCCTTTACCCGCTTCTTCTTGTCTAAGATAACAAGGTGGGTAATAGCGTTTAGCTCCATGAGTTCAAGGGCCTGGGCGGCAGTCTGGTTTTCGTTTATGGCTTTTGCCGAGGGAGACATTATCTTTTTAATATCAATTTCATGGATATTCTTATGCCTGGTCAGGGCCCTTCTTAGATCTCCGTCCGTGATAATGCCCACAAGTACTTTGTTTTTATTGACAACCAGAGTGGCTCCGAGTTTTTTTGCATTGATTTCTTCAATCGCCTGTTTAACCTTTGAGCCTTGTAGAACCATTGGAATGCGGTCACGGGTTAACATGACCTCCTTGACTTTGATTGCAAGCCTTTCTCCCAAGCTTCCCCCGGGATGGAATTTCTTGAAATCATCCCGGTTAAAGCGCCTGCGATTAATCAGTGCTACAGCAAGCGCATCGCCCATGGCCAGGGCGGCTGTAGTACTGGCCGTTGGAGCCATCCCCAAAGGGCAGGCCTCCCTTTCCACACCAACATCAATGACAATATCAGATGCCTTTGCCATGGGAGAGTCCAGTCCGCCCGTGAAGGCTATGATCCTGGCCCCTATTTTTCCAAGCATAGGTAGTATGTTGTTGATCTCTATAGTCTGCCCGCTGTTGGATATGGCAATGACGATGTCATCAGAGGTTACCATGCCGAGGTCACCGTGGATCGCCTCTGCCGGGTGAAGGAAAAGGGAAGGGGTTCCCGTGCTGTTGAGAGTAGCAGATATCTTCCTGCCGATCAGACCTGATTTTCCCATACCGGTGAGAATGACCCTTCCTTTGGCCTCCAGGATCAGGTCAACGGCCCTTTCAAATTCGGGACCTACCTTTTCCACCAGGCCCAGGATACTTTGGGCCTCAATTTTTAAAACCTCTTTGGCTTGTTTAATAACCATATTAATTCTTTCACATTTCTTGAGGAAAGTGACATCGCCGAAAAGGTGGCTGAAACCATCTTGCCATCACTTATGAACATCACAAAAGTAAGTAATTTCGTCTGACTTGAGTGTCAGATCGCCTTTTTCTTTAACATTTTAAGGGATGCTTCTCAAGAAATAACTTCAGGTCCCGGCCTGGTATTTTTTACGACTTATCTACGGGGGATTCTTGCCCCCCGCATTCCCCTCGACAAGCTCGGGGCTGCGGTTTCCCCCGATGATAAGTCGTGAAATGGGGAACCCGCTTTTAATCCTGATAGAATCACCAGCTAAGTTGGGGATAATCCTAAACATTACTTTTGGTTTGGTAATACGCCTCTATTAGTGTTAAAATAGCAATATGACTCGCAAAGAAGCATCATCTCGAAAACATCTGCATTTGAAACCCGGCGACGCCCTTGTGGCAGTGGATGTCCAGAACGATTTTTTTTCAGGGGGCAGTTTGACTGTGCCCAATGCCGAGGAAATCCTTCCTGTCATGAATCGTTATATCGAGATCTTTCAATCGAAGGGCTTATCTGTTTACGCTACCCGTGACTGGCATCCGGAAGGGCACTGCTCTTTTACTGCCCTGGGAGGACCCTGGCCTGTTCACTGCGTGGCGGGGTCAAAGGGCGCCCAATTTCATCCAAATTTGCATTTTCCGGATTCCACCGTGGTTATCTCTACTGCGACTGAACCGGACAAGGAGGCCTATTCAGGATTTGAGGGCACGGATATGAATGAACGGCTTAAGGCTGAGGGTATTCGCCGCCTCCTGATCGGGGGTCTTGCAACTGATTATTGCGTATTTAATACGGTAAAGGACGCCCTTAAATACGGTTACGAGGTGTTTCTTCTTACAGATGCTATAAGAGCTGTCAATGTGAGTCCTGAAGACGGCCAAAATGCAATTGATGAGATGACCCGGATGGGCGCTGTTCCCATCGTGTTCGATATGATTTGCGAATAGGAACCTGTTGTTTGGATTTGAATGGACTTCTTTTCTTTTTTTTACTATAAAAACATTTTTAATGTTCATAAGTTATGGCGAGATGGTTCAACCACCTTTTCGGCAATGCCGTTTTCCTCAAGGCGTTATCTATTCCTTTTGGATTGGGTTGCCAAATATATACGCGGTTTCGCAAGAACCCTGCAAGCTCCCATTAAGTCTGTGGCCTAAACCGCATATATTTGGCCACGGCAAAGTCCGGTGGTATTCTTTTTGAGATAACGCCTTTCGGAAACCCGCACCGCCTCAAGAAAAATATAAGAATCACAATTAATGCCAAAACTTTCGAGTAATATTATGCCATTTTTGTTCAGGTGCTCTTTTTGAGCTAATAGGGAACCCCGTTAAATTCGGGGACGGGCCCGCCGCTGTAACTCCGCCCTTTGTCTTATTGAAAAGAAGGGACCCTTTTAGCCTTTGTGTACCACTGTTCCGACAAATCGGGATGGGAAGGTCGCTAAAAGGGCGGGGGAGTCAGAAGACCTGCCTGAACCTGGGATAAGCCCTTGCGTGGCGAGGGAATTCCGAAGATCTTGAGGATAGAAAAGGGAGATCCCCAGATCGAGAAAATCGGTCTGGGGTTTTTTTTAGAAAAGACCTCATAACCGTCTAATCGCGCTTTGTTATTATATTTGTGAAACTTCAGAAAGGAAAAGGCCATGATGAATATTTTTATAAAAGGCGGGCCGGTCATGTATCCCCTTTTGGTGTGTTCTATTATCGCACTGACAGTGATCATAGAACGGTCAATATTCTGGATGACAGAAGGCATGCGGGGAAACAGGGCCCTTGTAGAATTTGTTCTTGAATTGTGCCAGAAAGGGGACTGGGACGGGGTCAAGAAAAAGGTGGCCGGATCAAAGGACTTCGTGATCAGGATCCTGGTTTCCGGTATTCTTCACAGGGATTTTTCCATGACCAAGGCCATGGAATCGGCGGCAGCCGAAGAGATCAAACGGATGCGGCGGTACATGGCCGTGCTGGATACAATGATCACCGTAGCCCCTCTATTGGGGATATTCGGGACCGTGCTCGGAATTATTACTTCCTTTGAACTGCTGGGAACCAGCGGTATTGAACACCCCCAGGCCGTAACCGCCGGCATAGCCCAGGCACTGATTACCACTGCGTCCGGTCTTGGCATCGCCATCCTGTCCGTCTTTCCCTATAATTACTTTAACAGCCGCGTGGAAAACGCGGTGCAGACCATCGAAAAATATGCCACAAGCCTGGAGATTGTGTATGAAAAGCTGAACGGCGGGTCAGGTGATCCAGGGGGTGATTTAAAATGAAAATTAGCCTTCAAGCAATTAAGAAACCACGCATTGAAATGCTACCCTTGATTGATATTGTCTTTCTGCTTCTGGTGTTTTTCATCTATGCCATGCTTTCCAT
>CAZUHR010000176.1:0-7040 GCA_964620335.1 uncultured Desulfobacteraceae bacterium | reverse complement strand
GCAGAACCAAATCATTTAAAGGGATAACAATCTTTTCGGATTGGCGTATTTATGCAACTTGAATGGATAACGCGACTAATATCCCGGACTGGGAAGTCGGTTATGTGTGCGGCGGATTTTATGTGCACACCCAGAATGCTACTTGAGGCCAATCGTAGAGATATGTACGAGAAATTGCCTGTTCCATTGGGATGGCATGAGGATTATGCCAAGGGCAAGGTGTCACCTGATACTTTTTGGTTTGCAGCAAAGTCATTGTCACTTTAGATTTTGATTTGGTAATTAAATCATGATATTATAGGATAAACATTGCAAAAGATAACATACTTAAATAATCTCAAGCGGAGTCCTGACCCGTCTTGGATGCATACCACCTCTTAATAAAACTCATAGCCTGCACTGGAGGACCGGGACCATGGCCTCCCTGAGTACAGGGATAAAAAAAAGGCTTTTTGCCATACTTGGCGCAATTTTTCTGGTGGTCCTCTCGGGAAGCGCAGGCTACTACATCATCTTTGGCGGAAAGCCTAAGTTCATGGATTGCCTCTACATGACAGTCATCTCTCTTACCACTGTCGGCTACGGCGAAGTCCTTGAAATAACAGGTAATATTCCAGCCCAGGTCTTCAGCATGATCCTAATCATCTTTGGTATGGGGATAATCCTGTATGGGATCAGTACGCTTACAGCGCTGATCGTTGAGGGCGAAGTATCGGGAATCCTGAGGAGGAAAAGGATGGAAAAAAAGATCAACAAGCTGTCCAACCACTACATCGTCTGTGGGGGTGGAGAAACGGGCCGTCATGTACTCCATGAATTAATAACAAACAGGGAACAGGCGGTACTGATTGAGCAGGATGATCAACGTATAACGCTGTGCGAGGAATTGGGGGACATCCTCTATGTCCGTGGCGACTCCACGGAAGACGAAAACCTGATAGCTGCCGGTATAAAAAAGGCCGCCGGTATCATTATTGCCCTCCCACACGATAAGGACAATGTCTATATAACCATGACCGCACGGATGCTCAACCCAAAGATACGTATTATCAGCCGTATGGTAGACACGAATATAGAGCCAAAGCTTCGCAAAGCCGGGGCCGACGGCGTAGTTTCTCCAAATTTTATCGGCGGAATGCGCATGGCTTCAGAAATGATCCGGCCTGCAGCCGTTAACTTCCTTGACAAGATGCTTCGAAGCAGGGAGGGGACTCTGAGGATTAACCAGATCACAATATCCTCAGGTTCTGATTTCGCTGGAAAGACAATCAAGACTGCCCGCCTTAAAGACAAGTACAACATTATGGTGCTTGCCTGTCAGGAACAGGGGAAAAAGGACTTCCTTATCAATCCCCCTTCTTCCACGCCCCTTAACGGGGGAACAACACTGATGGTCATGGGTAACGTGGAAACAATAAAAGAAGTGCGGGCCATAGCCTGACTATCTGTGCTCGATTCCCCTTTTCTGCATTCGCTCCCATATATTCTTCACTCTGGCCCGGGTATTCAATAAATAGGCAGGCTCAGGCTGTTTTGGCAGGGGCTTGGAATCCCATTGCTCGGCCTTGATCCTTTCCACTGTTCTTTCTATGTCACCCTTCTCATCAAGCAACACCCTTTCCACCATGGACACATACGAGGAAGCCTGTTTAAGAGAATTCCGTATGTGGTTTTTTGCATCCGGACCCGTAAGAATAAGCCTGTGCCCTAGGCAGAGAATTTGAAAGTCCAGTTGGGCCAGCCTTTTCATAGAACTGCAATAGGCATCGTAGTCCACGAGAAAGTCGGCTTCAATACGTCCTGTACCGTCATCGGTCCCCACGGCCTCCGATGCCACAAGGATCTTCCTTTGTGGGACCCAGTAGCTCATAAAATCCCAGGTATGTCCGGGGGTGCTTATAGCCTTTAGCTCATACTCCTTCCCGAACTCGACAGTATCATCCGGAGCAAGGATCATATCAAGATCAAATGGTTCAAAAGGAGCCTCGTAGACCGAATCCACCCCCCACGTCCGGATCATTAGCTTTGCCTCTTCATTTAGTTCGCTGATCAACTTAACAGCCCCGCTCCTGCCTAGTATCTCTCCGGCCCGCTCAGAGCTACATATCTTCATTTCCGGCCACACACTCTTGAGATAGCCCGCCGCCCCCACGTGGTCAAAGTGGGCATGGGTCAGAAAAAGGTAGGCCGGGGAACGGTCTTTAAGAATATTTTTAATATCCTTTTCATATGCTCGGGCAAATGCCGTGAACCCCGCATCAAATAGGACCGGAACAGCTCCGTCCAAGAGATACACCGGTGCACCTGAATTTCCCAGGGCAAAAAAGCCTTCAACAATTTCTCCGGTTTGGTCAATACGCATTTTCTACTGGTTTGTACCTCCCTACAATTTTTCAATCCCTGAACGTGAATAAATTTTCCCACGAATTTGGTTGCCTTTAAATTCAGCAATCAGTAGCTCAAAGAAAAATTCTTTTTATTTATATTTGTGAGGTATGGACTTGTGACCTATTGATGCTCTTATGCTGCGGTATCCTCCGGGACATACTTCCTGAGGTGGGATAATTCAGGGGGCCATTTTTCCGGGTCCGCTTCAGTTAAGAATATCTTTACCTGTTCGTCGTGAAGGTCCTCAAACTCTTTATGGGGGATTATACCTTCCCCCATCATCCTGAATCTGGATTTGATTATTTTGGGCGATGACCTTTGTCCCTGCGTCACGCTTGCCACCCCCTTATAGCCCCTTAGACCATAAAACGACTTTCAAAACAAGAAAAAACGCGTTTTGAGTAAATTTGACCTTAAATTATAGGGCCATGGGGGACTCTTTTCAAAAGTCACATCAAAAATTCTTCTGAGTTTATTCGCCTTTGGCGGGCTTGCCCGCCCCTACGGGCAAGAAGCAGCGTGGCTTTGAGGCCTTTTCTAGGTGACTGGCGGGAGGCCGCTGTGCTTTTCACGACTTATCAGCGGGGGAAACCGCAGCCCCGAGCTTGTCGAGGGGAATGCGGAGGGGGCAAAACTCCCCCGTAAATAAGTCGTAGAAAAGACCAGGCCGGGAGGCTCGGAACCGAAGAAAAGGTCTCAAAGCCACGCTTAACCTGAAAAGACAATGCCTACAACCCCAGGTCCTCGTTAATCAAGACCACCTTCACCCGTCCTTTGGGAAACGATTTCTCGGTAATTGTCCACGTGTTGCAGATTCGATCCGGGGTATTGCAATCCTGGCAGCGGGAGTTCTTAACGCACGGCGTTTTCTTATCGAGCCGCATGGCGTTGGCAGGGGCTACATAGTCTCTTATACGAAACATTGCCTCCTCGAGATCCGAAACAATCTTATTTCGCCCCACACAAATAACTACCTGTTTTGGGCCAAAGGTAATGGCCGCAACCCGGTTGCCTTGCATGTCCAGATTAACGAGCTGACCTGCTTCAGTCACAGCATTGGTTCCGGTAATAAAAAGATCAGCTAAAAGAGCCTGTCTCCTTTTTTCCAGCCTTTTTTCATGGGGAATGCTTTTATCGAATACATCAATAAACTTGAGCCCTTTATGATCATTTAGGGCGTCGTAAAGCCCTGTTGCCAAGAATGTCATGGAGCCACCCCAGGAAATACTTTTTGCTTTTGATTTTGGTAGTATTTCCTTAAGCACAATGTCCTTTGCGTGCGTTCCGCTATCCGCAATAAAAACCTCGAAATTATTCTCCTCCAGCGCCTCTTTGAGATCTTTTAGACGGGCACGCCAGTAGTGTTCTACTGGATTTTCCATATTGTCCTCCAATTTGTTATGGTTTAGGCTTGCTCAACGCTCTTGCTGTGATGATTTATCAATATCAACGATCCTGACACCGTGGACATAGTCCTTTGTTTCATATTTCGTAATCCTCATAAGCTTCCTGGTAATATCACCCATTCTTCTGGTCTGATCCATAATCTTTTCGAATCTTTCGCGCGTGGGATCATCTTTTTCGGTCTCCATTAACGTTGTCTCGCAATAGCTTAAAATGCTCTGTATGGGTTGATTTAATTCATGACACACAGCACCTGCCGTTTCAAGCAGGGCCTGGAGCCTCTCCCTGTTGACTCGTTCCTCCTCGGCCCTCATCTCCTTTGTTACAACTGTCAGGCATCCACGTGACAGATAGATCCCTTCCTTTTCATAGGCTTCCACGGTTGCAAGGTCCTTCAGCCACATAATCTTATTCTCTTTAAGAGAAACTTTATAGACTGCATCGATAGTTCCCGCTTTTTTGACATCCTCACGTAGCATTTTTCTGGCGCTGTCCAGTTCACTTCGACTCATTACTTCTTTTTCGATGTCCTTATCAGCATCCGGATATTTGTAGATGCGTCGATCAAGGACACTGTTCTGAAAGAACTCTGCCACCTTTGACGAATCGCACTGAAGAAGCCTTGTAAAACGCCTGCTTACAAACTCATACCATATCTCCTTTCCCGCTTCCTCCCACGCTGAGATATAAGGGATGGCGGGATTCCCCGCTTTTTCGAAGGCACGGTAACAGCTAATATACTCCGAGACTCTCCTTTTTAGATCCACGCTATAGTTACCTTTCAAAATCCGGCCGCAATAGTCTTTGTCAACAACCTGATCAAAATCACGATGAATTATCATATCCTAACCCCTCACCCGTGCGACAATTATTAAAGCCGTTGCTTTTTAATATATTTTTCCAATTGATCTAACGCCTTTTGATGACCAGCGCCCTCACTAAAAAAATCATACTTAAGCGAACCCTTTTTACATTACTAAAATATTAAAAAAACAGGATTGGAGGGTCAAGTATTATGGATCAAACGTTTGACTCACAATCCACTTTATCCTACACTCCCTCCAGCAAGTGTTGCATCCAGAAATAGCTTAAATAATTTAGCCAAGTTTGTGTCTCGAAAAAGTGTGTTTAAAATCCCAAACAAATCCGAATATCAAACATTTTAATGACAAAAACAAGGAAAATGGGGGCACAAGCTACAAGGCATTTTGTTTAGAACATTTGAATTTTTGTCATTAGATATTGTTTCGAATTTCGTGCTTCGGATTTCGAATTTATTCGTAATTTCGTTCTTAAAATTTGTCATTTTAAAAACAAGAAAAAAATAAACGGTCTGATTGATTTTTCAAATTTACTTTTGGGACAGGAGCAACATTTGTCAACAGGGTTTCATCTCGGGCACTAATCTTGAAAGATTGCGTGGGAGGAAAAATGATAAGGCTTTCGAACAGATTCTGCTACAACGTTTTTCTTCTGCTAGCCCTGCTTATGATTCCTGTTGTCTTTTCAACTCACCTACAAGCCTGTGCCAGTGAACATGACAGCCTGATCTTCATTCTCGACTCATCGGCAAGCATGTCGGATAAGATAGATGGCCAGCCAAAAATCGACATTTTAAAGGAGGTAATGACAAATCTGGTAAAAGAACTGCCGGACTCTCTGAATGTGGGGGTGGTTGCCTTTGGCCATCGAAAAAAGGGCGACTGCGAGGATGTGGAGCAAATAATTCCGTTTGGCCCGTTAGACAGAGACCGGATGATCGCCGGAATCATAGGCTTGAAACCCAAGGGGGTAGCGCCTATCACCCTGTCCATCCTCAGGACCTTCGACACGCTGAAGACATTTAAAGAAGAATGCACAATCGTCCTTGTCGGAAACTGCAAAGAGACATGCTCCGGCGACCCCTGTGAACTGGTAAAGAGGTTGAAGAAAATCGGCATCAAGTTTGTCCTGCATGTCATCGGCTTTGGCGTCTCCGGAGAGGAGAAGGTTCAGTTATTCTGTATTGCCGAGGCGGGTGGAGGAAAGTATTACCCGGTAAAAGACGCCGCCGAGTTCCTGACGGCCACAAAAAATATTGCAGGGCTCGAGCCCAAACCGAATGACACGGCACTCTGTGTCGGCGCCATAAAAAATGGTGAAAGACTTACAGTCCACATCTCCATCCGGAAAGACGGCAGAATCATTGCAAATGGTGACACTTTCATTAGAAACCCGGAAAAATTCTACCTTGCTCCGGGGCTGTACAGGATCAATGCAACTGATATCTCCACGGACCGGAAAAATACCCAGACAGCCATGGTTGACTTCAAAGGAATGGAATTGGCACAGATATTCGACTTTAGTGAGGGCTATCTAAAGGTTAGGGTTGTTAAAAACGGTTTGCCGGCTGAAGGCTACATATATGTACGAAGACCGGGAACCGAAGAGTATATAGCATCGGGGGACACCTCTGATTCCAACCCGGTTACCATTGAGCTCCAACCCGGAACCTATGACGTCGCTGCATTCGACCCTGAAATGCCGGGGGAGCCATCGGTATATTTTTCCGGTATCAAGATCAAGGGAGGGGAATTTTTGGAAAAGACCATCAATTTCACCGAGAGGGCCGTCAAATAATCCCCACCCAAAGAGACTGTGTCGTAATGTCATTGCGAGGAGCCCCAGGCGACAAAGCAATCTCGTAACACGTCGAAATTAAAGGGATTGCCGCGCTCCCTTTGGTCGCTCGCAATGACCAGAAGAGATTGTGACACAGTCTCAAAGGGCAGGGTCACCCCATAGGGGTGTTCCACCACTGCATACTTATGGGAGGCGAAGGTAGGGGGCTCTTCGAAAGGACGCATCTTCGGATAAAGATCCCTCTTTCCTGTGCCGCGGCCCGAGTCGTGGTCCGCACGGCAATGGACCAATGGAATCCACTTCCTCCCGTTCCAGCAGACCGCAGGGAGGGCCGCTTGCACCGTAGAAGCAGATGCGCACTGGAGAAGAGTGCCATACCGAGCCTTCTGGCCGGCAGTATCAAACAATATAACCCCTAAGGGCGGGGCTTTATTCCCAGTAATCATGGGAATAACCTGCAGATCATAAGGATCTTTTTAGAATTTATTGCATCCTTGAAAACCACGTCCTTCAGGCGTTGATTCTTTAACTTAAGGAAGGTTGGTCGATTATGAACAAAAAAGCGAATCCATTACACCACATGCTCAATCCAGATTCAGTAGCCTTTGTGGGCGCCAACAACCAGC
>CAZUHR010000175.1:0-7139 GCA_964620335.1 uncultured Desulfobacteraceae bacterium | reverse complement strand
TATCCCGTTAGGCCCTTCCTCCTCGTAACCCGAAATAAGGATTATTTTGGCTTTAAGATCCACATCAAGTATTTTTTTTGTTGTGGCCGGGCCGTCCATCTCGGGCATGTTCCTGTCAAGCAAAACTACGTCCGGCCGCCAGGATCTGTATTCCTCAATGGCTTTTTGACCGCTGGCAACCGAATTTGTATTATAACCAAGCGTTACAAGCAATTCTTCCATTGACTCCCGAACTGTTTTATCGTCATCCACGATTAGCACCTTCTCTCCGTTGCCTAAAACAATTTCCGGCGCAGATTGTTTGTCGAAGTTATTCAAACTGCCTGGTGATGGGAATGAAATCTCAAAGGATGTCCCCTGACCCTTTTGTGAATGCACATGGATTTCCCCCCTATGGTCCTTTACTATACCATAGGCGGTGGAAAGACCCAAGCCTGTGCCTTCACCGGGTTCCTTTGTTGTAAAAAAAGGGTCAAACATCATTTCGGTGGTTCGCTCATCCATTCCTAATCCTGTATCAGTGATGGTAACAACAGTTCCATTCTTTTCCTTTTCTGCAGCTATGTGCAAAACTCCTCCATCCGGCATAGCATCACGGGCATTGGTGCATATGTTCATAAAAACCTGACTAAGTGCGGAACGATTTCCATTGATTACAAGAAGCTCAGGTATGTCAGCACGGATATCGATTTTCTTGTCGAACGAGCTGCTTATCAACCGGCAAGTCTCCCTTAAAACCTCCGACAAATTAATTATTGTCTTTGGTTTACCCGAAACCTTGCGCGCAAATTGAAACAGATCAGTTATGAGATCAGAGCCCATTTTCGCCAGCCTTAAGATTTGACCGCTGTATTTCTGCAATTCGGGGTCTTCTTGATATTTCAGCTGGAGTAGCTGGCTGCTTGTCATAATCCCCGCAAGAATATTCCGGAAGTTATGAGAAATACCGCCGGCAATGTTGCCCATGGATTCCATCCTTTGAGAATGTCTGATCTGTGCCTTTAGTTTCGCCCTATCCGTCACATCCCTGACCAACCCTCTCCCAATTAGTCCTTTTTCCGGGCTCTCCACAAGCCAGTTTCGATATTTAAGAACCTTTTCCTCATCACTTTTTGTGACTATACGTGTAAAACCCTCGGTTATTCCCTTTTCTTTCAATTCCATCAAAAAATCATCGAATTGATACCTATAACGCTCTGCGATTAAATCAAGGATTGTCATTGAAAGCAATTCCTCTTCATTGTACCCTGCAATTCTTTGAACTGCAGGATTGACCTCGAGAAACCGACCCTCCATGTCGTGCAGGTACCACATATCATAGGTTTTTTCATAGATTTCTCGGTACCTGGCTTCGCTTTCCTTCATCTCTCTGTCAGATTGCTCAAATTCAAAAGCCTTTGAAATGGAATCTGCAGCGGATCGAAGCAAATTTACTTCTGCATCCTGCCATAGTTTTTCGTCTATACAGCTGTCAAATCCAATAAACCCCTGAAAATCTTTTTTGACGAAAAGAGGAATTAGCAGGATTGACTTGATATTATATGGCTCGAGAATGGCGCGTTCCTCATCAGGAAAATCGGCGACAAGGCCCGAAATGATCCTGCCGGCTGACAATTCCCTATACCACCTCGGGAAGGCATTTTCATACGGAATATTCTGCAATAGGGAATTATCAATCAGTGGCACTATCCTCTCCACACACCACTCTGACCGCAGGGTCATGCAAACCCTTCCCGAGGAGTCTCCCTGATTTTCAAGCCAGTAACACCTGCTTGCACCGGCAGCCCGGCCTAGCACCTCGAGCAATTCCCCCACTTGTTTTCTGATATTTTTGCTTTTAAACAGTAAAGAAGCAACGGTGTCTGTGGCTTTAAAATAATCATTCAGCCTTTCTAATTTGGTAATATCATCATAGGACAGGACAACAGAGGTAATCACTTCGTCTTGCATCTCTAAGGGAGTGCCTGAAACCTTAAAGTAATATGAATTACCTCCATAATCTTGAAGTGTCCTGTTAACGGAAAAATCTTTACCCTGATCAAAAATTTCGGTTTGGCCAAGAAAGCAGTCAGGACATGGCTCGTCTCTGTCAAAAAAAATTGTGTGGCATTTTTGCTCCACGATTTGGGACCAATCTTTATTAAAAAAGCTAGGGAAAAAGTGATTGGCGGACTTAATCGTTAGATCTCTTCTTAAAACAACTATCCCGTCTTTGATACTCTCAATAATTCCGGAATAGAAATTTCTTTCCTTATCCAGACTTTCCTCGGCAAGACTCTGGCGAGTAATATCCTGGACAAGAAGGATCCCCTCCAACTGCTCGGCAGCGCCAGGTTCTTCTATGCCTGAAAAATGAAGAATAAGCCTTTTATCACCATATGATATTGACAGGACACTTTCATCCTTATTTCCGCTTTTGATCTCTTCAATCACGTGACTTATTTTTTCTCGGTATTCCTGATCAAAATGACTTTCAAGAGGTTTGTCTAGAATTTCATTTATTGATTTTTCCAATATCTCACAGGCTGCTGGGTTGGCCTCAAAAACATGATGGTCGGTAGCGAAAATAATCAGTCCTTCTTTAAGGCATCTAAAGACATGTTCTCTTTCGTTTCGGTCTGCCAAGAGTTCCCTGACGACCTTTCTGGCTTGAAAACCTGCTTGAGGTATTTCTGGTCTCGGTGGCCGTTCCTTACTTTCACCTATTTGCCGGACAAGCTCCAGTACTTCGTCTCGGGTTGTTTTAAGAGACTTCTTGTTGAGACAATAATCGGCCTTAAGGTTCTCTGGATCAATGTATTCACGCAGCGCCCCGGATAGAACCACGATACATATTTCACGCAGGTTCGAGTCCGCCCTGACGTACTCAATAAGTTGCTCGCCAGATATTTTGGAAATGATGAGTCCTGTTATCAGAATGTCCGGAGGATCCATTCTCAGTTTCTCAAGGGCAATTTTCCCATCCCTGGCTGTCGATATAGCTAGGCCTTCATTCTCAAAAGCCTCTTTTAGTAGGTTTAATAATGAAAGATCACTATCCACAATTAAGATTTTAGATAGCTCCAAGTCCGTTACCCCTCAAAACTATTTTTTCTTTTTGAAAAAATGTGCCAGTCCCTTTGATGCTCCTGCTTGTTCCAGAGAGGGAAGCAGTATATCGCAGTTCAGCCTCATCATAGCAACCGGTGCGAAAAGCCCCATAAGTATCAATAGATAGCCAAGATCGGTCTTTCTGATATACAATCTGCCTTTTTCATAAACAATATCCGCTTCCCTGATACCGCGCAGGGAATCAATAAAAAGAGGCCACCATTCCCTGCTTTCGGGTTCTTTAGATATTGGCGTCAAAAAATCCTTAAAGATGAGTTCACCCTTAAAAGAAAAAATCATGACGCCTTTTACGTCATCTATGTCCAGAATATCTCTAAACAACTCTTTCATATTTTCCATTTCAGCCATTTAGTATTTGTATGATTCTGTCTTTCGGACATTTTGGATTGACCGAAATAACCGTGGTTGTTTTTCCCGGCAATAGGATAAAATCCTTCGATTCTCCTCTGTCGATATAGCTGACTTTCATCTTGCCCGTGTCAAAGAAGATCCCGATTCTTGACATCTGTGCTATTAGACCGTCCCAAGAACCATCCTCATATATATCCTCCAATCCCAAATTTCTCCCGATCTCTTTTTTCAGCTTGTCTCGGATAGCATTTTTGGTAACTGGTATTTCCGGTTCCTCTATGTCTGTAACTTCTTCAGCATCATCTTCTTCTCTCTCTTCGTTGACGGACTCCTGTCTCTGAGCGGCTTCATCCTTCAACCGCATCGCCTCTAAAAGTACGGCCTGAAGATCTCTGTTGATTTTTTTCTTTTTTAAGCTGCAGGAGTTCTGGATGGATATTTCAGTTTCATCCCAGGAGAATATTTCATAGGCTGCAAATTCACCCTGCAAATTATCGCTCTTTGCATCAAGCAGTTCGCCGTCTCTGAAAAATAGAACCCCCTGTTTCCCTGATGATTTGTCTACCAACCTGATGGTGCAGGTCTTCTGTTCCATCTCAATCAACTGTAAAAATATACCTGAGGATACACCGTGCAAAGTACCACCCTCGGTTTCCTTCCTCAGGGTTGTCATTATTTTCCGGGCCAGACTATCAATCATGAAAGGTTTCTCTATATACCCAACTGCCCCCCCCTCCCGGGCAAGCTTCTCCATTCTGGGTGTACTGTATGCAGTAATGATAATTACAGGTATTTCCGGGTATTGCTCCATAATGTGAGCAAGAAGAGCGAACCCGTCCATATTGGGCATCTTCAGATCAGTTACTACAAGAGAGATGGTATTTTCCTTCAATTTTTCAACAGCCTCTTGGCCATCTCCTGCCAGCAGCACTGAAAAGGTCTCTCCGTATCTATCAAGACCCTCCATCAGAGAAAGCAATAATTCCTGATCATCGTCAACAACCAGCACATTCTTGACCATTGAACCGCCCCCAAAGGACTCTCGACAGCCTTTATGAGATCTCGTCGATATCCACTATTTTTTCTCCACCAACATAGTCCATTGTCTTATATTTCTTCACGCCTCTAATCTTTTTGGCAATTTTATTCAATTTCTTTATTTGATCGTTGATTCTCTCCATCTTAGCATAAATGCGGTCATCAGGACTCAGTTCCGACAACACCTCTTCCAGCAGATTCGTTATTATCATCAATGGCTGATTCAGGTTGTGGGCAACACCTCCTGCCATCTCAAGTACACCCCGGAATTTCTCTCCGGCTAACTTTTCTCTTTGAATTTTCAGTCTTTCGGTTACATCACGGGCAATGCCGTCAAAAAAAACCACTACCCCGTCATCGTCCAGGACCACCTTTGATGTCAATGCACACCATATGGTGGCTCCGTCGCGTCTTCTGAAGGGCATTGGAAGTTCTTCAACCCACCCCTTGTCAATAATCAACTTTACGAAATTGCCTCTATCCTCCTTGTTTACATATAAATTAATGACCGGGTAGTCGGTCAATTCACCAACGGAATCAAAACCAAACATTTTGGCATAGGCCTTATTACAGAATACGATTTTACCTTCAAGCGTAGTACGGGAAATACCCACAGGAAGATTATCAAAAAATTCAGCATTAAATATATTCGATTTATCAACATAAATCTTTCTAGAGGGTAAATCTGCCATACACGCTTTTCCTGAAATTGTTTAGTTTTTTTCGCCTGAAAACCCTCTTGTGGCGATAGTCTAATGTTATCCAGTGTATACCGTTTATTTTGTGGATACAGCGGAAGTAATGCGGGAAATTCCAGACTGGATGGTATCAGAAAGAACTGGAAGAGAATTCATAAGTAAAAGGATTAAAAACTGATACCGAGTCTCTCAAGCTCTCTTGCGTGCGTCTCGGACCAATTGTTTGACTCATCTCTAAATTGAGGGAGGATCCCGAGTTCTTCCGCCAGTTCCTTCAGAGATTCTGTCACCCCCTTGGCCAACTCTTCGTTGCTGGCGTTCCCAGTAAACTGAACTTTCTGATCAACATATTTAAATTCGGCCGCAAAGGGGTCAAGAAACCCAAATTCCTCAGCCTTATCTACAAATTTCCTTTTCAGCAGTGTGTTAAAGTCAGCATTTATTCCTTTATTATCCTTGACAGTCCTTTCTAAGATACCCAATAATTCTTCAAGCGCTGAAAGAACATCAGAAAGGCGTTCCCCACCCACTCCTTTGGATTCACTTGCCATAACTCCATTTGGCAAAGAAATCCTGCTGACGTCAAAAGTCCCCCCTGATTTTTTTGTTTTTTCAATAAGGAGTTGCTGGGCCTCCTTTGAACGGTTTACTTCTCCTTCACCCCATGAATAGGAAATACCATTGATTACTCCATTGCTAAAAAAGATTAGGCCGCCTTCTTTGCCGTTGTTGATAGACACATCAATATAACCGGTAAGCTTTTCGGAACTCATCTTTTTTATGAGGCCCTCCAGATCAGTAAACTCAGTGCTGAGATCCTTATAGATCCTTTCCGCATTAGGTATATTGGCCCAGAAGTATACTTTCTCTGGATCTATTTCATAGATACTAACGCCAAAATTCTCTCTGACTAAAGCCTCGCTAAGACGGTCTATGGCTTGCTTTCCTACTACCTCTCCCCTCTTGTCTTTGAAAGTTCCGGTTAAAATTTCGTCTTCGTCAAAAAAAACCGCACACTCCGAAGAGGGAGATTTAAAGTGTATGGCGCCTGAACCCAGGTCTCCCTGGTAATGCTCGAATAATTTCTTTATATCTAGATAATAGCTGTTAAGGTTTTCAATAACAGCTTTTTCTTTTGGAACAATAACCATTTTGTCTTTGTTTTGTACTCCCAATAGAACCCGGAAACATAATACGTCTCATCTGTAATTTTATCTTCGCCGGCGCAATCTCTCTATGGAGAGTCGGATACTCTCCTGCATTCGTGAAATAGCTTCACCTAAAGCGCCGATTTCGTCCTTTGATTTTATCTCTATCTCTTCATCAAGTTCACCAACGCTTATGCGGTCCGCAATATCAGTGAGGGATTTTATCCTCCCTGTTAATCCGGCTCCGTACAAAGAGACTATTACACCAATCAATATAATTGTAGCGGCAAGGATCGCCAGAGTCAGGTTTCTTGTATTCAAAGACAGTTTTCTGGCACGTGTTTCCATCAGCTTTATTGGCCTGGTAAATTCGTCAAGGTAGGTTGTTGAGGCGATAATGTAGCGAGTTCCCTTTATGGGAGTGCACACCATGAATTTATCCCGGAAACCACCGTCAGCATCCTGCCAGTTATAGTATCCCTTTGACTCTTTTCCAGCTTTGACACCGGAAAAAACCTTCCAGAAACCAGGGAAACTTTTCCCAAGAGGCTTTTTTAGTTTACTCATATCTATACCGATAATCTTGGGATTGGCATGAGCCCAGGTTCGCCATATGCCGTTGGAATCCGGCAATTCGTAAAGGGCTGTGTATCCTGTCAAACCTACCTTTTGCACGGCTACTCTCTTGAAATCCTCATCATAATTGTAATTTTCTTTTTTCAAGTTAGGGTAAGCTGCAATGTAAAGTCCGCACTGTTTTGCAACCGACCTTGCATTCTCAGCTATCGCATTT
>CAZUHR010000174.1:0-7176 GCA_964620335.1 uncultured Desulfobacteraceae bacterium | reverse complement strand
TGGACAAGGTGCTGGTTGTTGAAGAACTGGAGCCGGTCATGGAGAACGACCTGAGAGCTATTGCACAGGAAAGCGGGATCACAATACCGATCAAGGGGAAAGGCGTTGGAGGCCTTTCCAGGCTCTTTGAGTATGATCCCGGTATGGTTCGAAAGGCTGTTGCTGAATATTTTGGCGTGGCTTACAAGAAGCCCGAAATGCATGATCTATTGGATATTCCTGAGCTCCCTGGAAGGCCCCCGAACCTTTGTGCCGGATGCCCGCACCGTGCGACCTACTATTCCGTAAAACAGGTATACGGACCTGACGCGATCTACCCGACGGATATCGGTTGCTACACCCTGGGTCTTCTGCCGCCAATTTCCATGGCCGACCTCGTAATATGTATGGGGTCTTCTGTAAGTACAGGTTGCGGCTTTTCCAGAGCCACAGACCAAAAAGTGGTTTCATTTATAGGTGATTCCACATTTTTCCACTCTGGTATCACGGGTCTTTTAAATGCTGTACATAATAATCACAAATTCACCCTGGTAATCCTTGACAATGGGACAACCGCAATGACCGGCCACCAGCCCCATCCGGGCGTGGACACCGAGCCCATGGGAGTTAATCTGACGCGGGTCCCTGTGGAAGACATTGTTCGGGGCTGCGGTGTCAAAGATGTCCATGTTGTCAGGCCGTTCAAGTTGAAAAAGACTATTGAGGCGGTCAAGGCCACGATGGAATATGATGGGATGTCCGTCATTATCTCGAAAGAGCTGTGTCCCCTCTTTGCAAAGGCCGTAGGCCGGTTCAAAAAGACAAGGCCTTTTTATGTAAATCATAACAAATGCAAAAATCATCGGGACTGCATCAACCTCCTGGCCTGTCCAGCCATGTACCTGGACGGTGATCAGGTTGAAATAGACGAAAATCTCTGCATTGGGTGTTCGGTTTGCGCGCAGGTATGTCCTGAAAATGCGATTCTGCCACTAAAAGCATAAAAGGGAGGTTTACATGGAAACAAAAAGACTTGTATTTATAGGCGTTGGCGGACAGGGAAACCTTCTCGCCTCACGTTTAGTAGGAGAGGCGGCTCTCTCTTTGGGTATACCAGCAGTAGTAAGTGAGATTCACGGCATGGCCCAGCGAGGCGGAATCGTGGAATCGGCAGTTTTATTGGGCGAGGTTACCAGTCCGATCGTGTCCAATGCGGAAGCCGACGTATTAATAGGGTTTGAGCCATTAGAGACTTTGCGGTCACTGGGAAAATGCAACAAAGACACCCTTATCATTACCAATACCCACCCTCTACCCCCGTTCACTGTTGCCGCCGGCCAGGGTAAATATCCTCCGGTCGATAAAAGTCTGGAGTTGATTAGAAGCAAGGCGAAAAAGGTTATCGCACTTGATGGGAACGCCATGGCCAATGAAGCCGGCAATCCATTGTCGTTGAACATGGTTATGCTGGGTGCTTTAATAGGCTCGGGAGCCATTCCCATAGGTGCGGAAGATATGAAAAAAACCATATCCACATCTACAAAGAAGGCATTTTTAGAATCCAATTTAAAAGCCTTTGACCTCGGTATGCAAAGCGCAAATTAGTGGGAATGTTTTTTTGCGCGGTCTATTAACAAAGTTGGAATAAAGAACTTCCTCCAAGGCCGTTAAATAAGCCTGGTATCGAGATTCCGGTCATGAAAGGTATCGTTCTTGTATCAACGCCTTGGCCCCTGTTTAATCGTCCTTCAGTACAACTAGGCTCACTCAAGGCGTTTGTGCGTCAAAACACGCCTGAAATACAGGTGGATGCCAAACACTTTTATCTGAGCATAGCCGAAGAAATAGGCTATGATCTGTATGGTAATATCTCCGAAAGGACCTGGCTCGCGGAAACACCTTATGCGGCACTCTTGTATCCTAATCGAATGTCGGTCATTGAACGTTTTTGGAAAAAGAGATCTTCAGGCGTGCCTATTGCCAAAGAATATGATCTGAGTGAATTGTGCGGCAGACTGGCAAGAATATCTTCCCGGGTTGTTGATAGTGAGGATTGGGACCGCTATATTCTGGCAGGATTCTCAATATGTTTTGGCCAACTGACAAGCTCACTTTTTTTTATCCGTGAGATCAAGAAGAGTGTGCCGACACTTAGAATAGTTGTGGGAGGATCCGCATGTGCGGGAGATTTGGGAGTGAGCCTCCTCGATAGCTTTCCAGAAATTGATTTCGTGATTCAAGGGGAAGGTGAATTGCCGCTTGTTAATTTAATTAATAACCTGATGGGGACCCAAGAAGATTCTGGTACAGTCTCCATCCCCGGCCTCGTTTCACGTTATAAGTTTCCTAAGGGTCAAACAATCTCCCAGGTGCCCAATCTGGACCAGCTGCCAACCCCTGAATACGAAGACTACTTCAGGCAATTGCAGGACCTTGAGCCTGAAAAGAGGTTCCTGCCAAGAGTTCCGATGGAGATATCCCGCGGCTGCTGGTGGCGGAAAAGTCTCGGATCCAAAGGCCCTTCTGGTTGCGCCTTTTGCAATCTCAATCTACAATGGCAGGGATACCGTGCAAAGTCCCATAAGAAGGTAATTGCGGAATTGGATAGCCTCACCAATGAGCACCAAATTCTCTCGGTATCATTTATGGACAACCTTCTCCCTTTCAAGGGCTTGAAGGCTTTATTTGATGGAATCGTAAGGCTAAAAAAGGACTTTCGTCTTTTTGCTGAAATACGTGCTACAACACCACGAAATGTATTGGCTGCCATGGGTGAGGCCGGAGTGCGTGAAGTACAGGTAGGCGTTGAATCCCTCAGCACAAGCCTTCTTCAAAAGCTGAACAAGGGGACAACCGCCATGGATAACATGGAGATCATGAAGAACTGCGAGACCCCGGGCCTCCCCAATTTAACAGGCAATCTGATACTCAATTTTCCGTCAAGTGACGAACAGGACGTGGCTGAGACAATATCGAATCTTGAATTCGCTCTGCCTTTTCGGCCCGTTAGAGGTATTCCCTTTTGGTTGGGTTATGGCAGCCCTGTCTGGCAGATGCCGGATGTCTATGGCATCAAAAAATTGGCGAATCACCCTTATTACGGTTATCTTTTCCCACAGGAAATTCTTGGCGGGCTAAGGTTCATAATTCAAGGATATCAGGGTGGAGTTAGAGGCCAGAAGCGCCTGTGGCGTCCAGTAAAGGAAAAAATGGAAGAATGGAGAAGGAACTATTTTAGGCTTCATGAACTGGAGAGTAGCGGCCCCATTCTCTCCTTTCAGGACGGGCAGGATTTCATGATCATTCGACAGAGACGCTATAAAAACCATGATATGACCCACAGGCTGAGAAATACCTCCAGGAAGATCTATTTGTTTTGCCAGACACAGCGATCCATACGACAGATTCTTGCCCGCTTTCCCGGTTTTGGTGAAGACAAGGTGGGACCATTTTTGCGAATGATGGTGGGGAAACGGTTGATGTTCAATGAGGGAGACCGCTATCTCAGCCTGGCAGTTCCCATAAAGGGATGTTCTTTGATATGATGATGGGCACGACATGACATAAGAAGTGCTCGAGATGATAACTGAATTATGGGTCAGCACACTAGGTCTGTGCCGGGGATAAAAGAGATATCAATTC
Source organism: uncultured Desulfobacteraceae bacterium (assembly GCA_964620335.1). GTDB lineage: Bacteria > Desulfobacterota > DSM-4660 > Desulfatiglandales > Desulfatiglandaceae > JAFDHL01. The sequence goes on along the minus strand of CAZUHR010000174.1, from coordinate 3,555 downwards.
TCATCTTCAAGCTTTTTGGTACAATGCCAATATTCCTTCCATTGGGCTGACATCCTCCAGGAGTTGCAATCCGTCATATTTTGGTAGGATCTTGTCAAGGCCGTAGACCATCAAAATTGAACCGCTTTTTGCCTTTTGGGCTATCAGTCGGGCAAATTCTTCGTGCATTACCAAGTAGGTATAAAAGAGATCAAAGTCTTTGAAGGGAGCCCCGATTTTCAGCATGATCTTTTCATGGACATTATCATCCGTCGCGTCGCCGTGAAAGAGTAGTATATTATCCGGAGGTTCGATAAGCCGATTAAGCTTGAGATTTTCATCCAGTTTTGCCTTCAATTGGCCTGATTTATTAAGTGTCCATTCATCCAGTTCAATGCCGACGGACTTTTTGACCAGATAACTCAAAAAGACATTCAACCTGCCATCGCCGCATCCAAGGTCCATAAACATGGTTTCGTCAGGTTTGATAATTCTTTGGTCTAACATGCGGCCCAGGCAGTTAAAAATAGTCATAAGGTCAGTGGATCTCCTGAAACCCAAGGGACCTATATCACCAACCTTGCGATGATCATAAAACTCGGCTACCTTGATCAGAGTCTCTTTCAGTTGTTCGTCCAGTTCCATATTATCCGCCCATCGAATCCCCAATGAAATACCTCTGGTCGGAGGTATCATCTCAGTAAGTCGTGGCGTGTCATCTGGGTGCCCGCAGATGCCGGAAGTACCGAAACCCCGCACGGTCCACGTTCGCGCGGAATCTGTTCCCGAGCAGGCGGGGAAAATCCGGGTATATTGTCCGAATCAGCCTTTCGCCTTTCCAAACCACTTTTTCGCGGCGGTAACAAGACTTTCATAGGGGCTTTTTTTCTTTGAACGCATTATTCTAAAGGAAGCATCCGTCGTGTCCATACCAAGTTTTTTTGCATATTCAAATAAGAGTTTTCTTTGATCCCGGCTGGTCGGGGTTGCGGGAGTCCGTTTCATTGTCTCAAGAACATGCTCAAGAGTGAGGCCCTTCTTGAGCAGATAAGCGGCAATAATGGTGCCGGATCTTCCCACGCCGTAACGGCAATGTACCAGAGCCTTTTTACCGGATTCGATATGTCCAATCAGCCATTCAAGGGTGTAATCCACTTCATCCAATTCCGGGGCGGACGCATCTGATACAGGAAGCCAGTAAACAATAAAACCGGCGGCCCTTTCCACTTCGTGCAGATTGCCGCATTCGGCGCACAGATTCAAAATGACCGAAACGCCGGCTCGTTTTATTGTATTGAGGGCACTATTTGACGACGGGGCCCTGCCTACGGCTATTTCTTCTGTGATCCATCTCAGCTTGTAACCAAACATATGGTATGTTCCTACTTTTGGCAGGCAATGGAATTCAAGGAAAAATGTAGAAACAATCATCAGGTCTATTGTAAGGCTGCTGGAATTATTCCGCTTTATATCCACCCTAAAATAACGGTTCAAGGCGTTAGGATTTCGCTTTGATAAGCCTTCTTTTTTGCCACAAAAACCTAAGCATCATTTCGGCATTCCTAACTTTGGTATAGTCTTCCTCTCGAATGTCTTTATTGTGTGCATGGAAAGAGTTTACGATAATTTGTTTGAGATCTTCATGGGAGTTATCCGTTAGGGCAAATGAATTACTGTAAGCTTTTTCTCCTTACCTCCCTTGAGAGGTGTTAGATACTCAAATAGTATTTCATCAAAAAATAATATTAGATCTGTATCATTCACGTTCTGCAAAGCCTCTTTCACTTGATCTGATGCATATGGAGTCAATACGCACCCGGAAAGCTCAAGGTTATTTGCTAAGTGATAGGCATTCACGATTGTTTTTCCTGCAAAACAGTGATCCTTTACAAAAAACTGGCCACAATCAATCGCCCCTTTTACGGGAAGGCCCTGCTCAAACATCGTTGTCATTAGCTTCCGACAAGCAATAATAAAAATTATCCACGACCAGATTGTTTTCTCAGAATCGCCATATCTATCTTTGTCGTTATTAAAAGTGAGTAGGATACTGTCCGAATAATCACAAAACTGTATTTTTGTCTTAAGATGGCAAGGTTGATATGAGAATGATACTTCTATGGAAGTTGCTGTGAGGTTAGCAGCATATCAACACTCTGTCTTGGATTATGTGCAATATACGGGATGGCTACAACCCTCATTCTGCTCCCGGAGATATTAAGCCTCAATAAGCGGGATTTTGTATTTTTTTAAACGAATATCACGTGTCACAAGCGTAAGACCTTCTACTTTTGCCTGGGCTATTAGCATCCTGTCAAACGGGTCTCGGTGATGTGCCGGAAGGTCCCCGACAGCATGCGCGTGTTCAACAGTGATATCTAACATCTCAAAGGGCTGATCATCTAACACCCTCCGAAAATTCCGGGGAATTTCCAGTTTTCCTAATGCCTGCTTGATCCTTATTTCCCAAATAACGACAGCACTGACAAAGGCCAAGTTTTTCCCGTCGGCAATTGCAGATTTAGCTTTCTTGGAAAGGGCAGGGTGATCATCAAGCCACCATAAAAGAACGTGTGTATCAAGCAAGAGGTTCATTAATCCACCATCCCGAAGGCTTCTGCAATATCGCCCGGTAGTTCGTCAAAATCATCTGCTATTTTGATTTTACCTCGAAGGGCGCCGGGCCGACGCTGCTTCTCGTTTCGCTCATACCGCACAAGCTTTGCAACAGGCTTTCCCGCTTTGCCAATGATCACCTCTTGACCGGCCATAACTTTCTCAATAAGGGCCGATAACTGGGCCTTTGCCTCTGAAATATTGTTTATGAGCATATTCATTGCCTCCTTTTGTTTAGTCTGACCAGACCAGACCAGAAAGTCAAGGTTTATTTGGTTCAAATAAAATTATCATCGACACCGTATCCCTGGATTATAAGTGGCATATTTTTTTGACATTTTCATGTAATAAAAAAAGGGTATTCAATTCTTCTCCTTCTTTTTTGCGCAATGCCTTTATTGCCTGGGGATCAATACGGTCGGTTATTTTTTTGCAGATGTAATTGACGCAGATCACATGGCGTGCAAGAAGGATACAGCCTGTTTTTCCTAAGAAAAAACAACTTTTAGGATCATGTCTTTTCCTTGGAAGCCTCACGTTTAGGAGAAGGTTGATTAGAAGGAGCCATCCATTGTAATTGTTTTCCATTCCATTTCCACAGCATGAACCTCCTTCGTTCCGTTCGCATTCACTGCATAACTTGGCTATCCCGGCAGCTGTCATCTCTTGGCGGGAGTTTTGAACTGTCTTTTTTAATCTGTCTAATAAATCAATGATCGTCCTGTCTTTGAAAAATTTACTGCCGAACCTTTCATGGAAATCTTCGGCCCAGGCAATCTTTTCTTCAATGGGACTTGAAAGAGGGGGTTGTCTTATATTCATCGAAAGGGGGTTTTAACTAATGGCCGGCGCAATTCATTGTTCTTTTTTGGGCGTGCTTTTTTTCTTTGCCCGTGGCTTTTTTTTCTCTTCGTTTTCCTTGTCTCCGAATCGCTTAAGGCCTTCGGCCAGTTCTTTTAG
>CAZUHR010000173.1:0-7187 GCA_964620335.1 uncultured Desulfobacteraceae bacterium | reverse complement strand
AGGCGAGTGATAAAGGCGGACTCACAATGAACGATTGCAAGCGAATGTTTTCTGACGTCAAACGCGGAATTGAACCGGCATGGGAGCACCTATCTTCTAAGGACCTGGAAAAGACCACATTTCATTTATTAACCGATGACCGGATTGATGGTCTTTCGGACACCAAAGCGGGAGGAATGCTGTTTCTGGGAAGCGGTGAAAAGCGCTCGATACTTTTTACGGACCAACCGCCAAGAAAGGAATGGCTTTCACGTGAGGACAAGGTGAAGAGCTTAAATGGCCTTGAATATGTCTGCGGGGCCATAGAAAAAGGAGGCGATGAGGCCGAAAAATATCTGATCCTTGATGCTGACCAACTCTGCAAGAGACTGAGGGTGTCGATTCCCGCGCCGTTCACAAAAATATAATAAAGAGCTTTGTAAACAGGTTAAAAGAGGATAACCTCCAGTTAAGATCAATTCTGGTTTCTATACTTATTATCTTGATTGTCTCGTAAAAAGTCATTTCACCTGTCATTGCGAGGAGCCAAGCGACGAGGCAACCTCATTGTCTATAACAGCCTTAAATCATGAGATTGTAAGGCGTGCTCCGAGCAAATTATTTCCAAGAAAAAATTATCCACTAAGAACGGGATTGCTTCGGCACCTTTCGTCGGCCTCGCAATGACGGGTGAGGAATCTCGCTCCTCGCAATGACGTACTTTTCGATTTTTTGTAAGATTGTTATAACTTAATCAGGAGATTGTTGTTCTGATGGTGGTTACAGCGAAGAAAAAATTATGAACATATGCTCAAAAAACACTTGACGCCGCTAAAAATATGACTTATATTATGAGCAAATGTTCATAATAAGAGGGAAGAAATGCCAAGACCGCGAAAACCCAGATTTGTAAATGCGCGTCCAGTAGTAAATGCTTTCCTTCCGAACCGGTTACCGCCCTGGGGAAGGGAAGAGGTTATCCTTTCCGTTGAAGGGCTTGAAGCCATCAGGCTGAGTGATTTTGAAGGCCTGGATCAGGAAGCAGCCGCGGCAAGGATGAACGTATCCCGGCCGACCTTTGGGAGGATTCTGACAGAGGCGAGGCAAATAGTGGCCGACGCCTTGGTTATGGGTAAGGCACTTAGGATCGAGGGCGGCCATTTTGAGATGCCGCCAAGAGGGCGCGCAAGGTGGCGACACGGAAGGGGCAGACCCTTTTGATGGAAAGGAGGTGTATAGCATGCCAGGATTTGATAGAACAGGTCCCATGGGTGAGGGTGCCATGACCGGAAGGGGTCAGGGTCGCTGTAATCCTAACGGGGCTTCTTTTGGTGCTGGAAATCCCGTGGGCCGGGGTAGTGGCCGGGGTCGAGGCCGCGGCCGTGGTTTTGGGAAAGGTTCCGATCGTGGTTCAGGCAGAGGTCCCCGTCGAGCTTCACGGAATAGGTGATGCATGCTCAGGCATGCGTAATAAACAATACAATTGAGATGCCGTCCGGGATTTGCCGGGCGGTACACAAAAAGGAGGTGTTTGAGATGCCAGGTTTTGACGGAACAGGGCCCATGGGAGCTGGTCCCATGACAGGAGGAGCCCGCGGATATTGTAATCCTGCCGGTGGCGTATACAGGCCTGCATTCGGGCAGGGTTTTTGGTATGGCCGCGGCTTTGGCAGAGGTCGTGGTTTCGGAGCCGGGTTCGGCGCAGGATATGGCCGCGGCCGTGGTTATGGTAGAGGTTTTGGTTATGGACTACCCTACCCTGTGCGGGGCGGATGGTATGGAACGGCTTACAGTAATCCCTATCCTTATCCTATGGAGCCTTCAGAGGAGATCAATATGCTCAGGGCCGAGGCGGATGCCATGAAAAGCGGCCTGGATGAGATTAGGCGGCGTATTGAGGAACTGGAAAAGGAGTCTGCGGAATAATCCTATCCCGACAACAAAGCATTTTTTCGTCCTTTTGAGGTGTGCCAATGACACGCAGGGGAGGAATACTCCCCTGCGGCCATTTAACTTCCTTATTTTTCCTTTTTTTTCTTTTCCAACTGTCCCGTATACCAGTCAATCTGACGACATACGCCTCTTATGACACGAACTTCCCGTGCCCTCAGAGGAAGTCTTGACAGGAAGCGCCGGATATTCAGCATCCAGTGTTCGGGATTCTGGCGGTCAATGAACCCGATTTTCATCAAAACATCCCTTAGATGTTCGTACATTCCTTCCAGCTCGAATTTATTAGCAAGGCGCGGTGGTACTGGGTCAGGCGCTATTTCGCCGGAAGCCAGGAAGAGCTCATAACATATTATCATAACCGCCTGTGCAAGGTTCAGGGAAGAGAACCGTGCGGTGGGAATTGTGGCGACCGTATGGCAGTTTCGAAGCTGTTCGTTGGAGAGGCCGCGGTCTTCAGGGCCGAAAAGGATGGCAACCAGGTTGTTTTGTGAAATGGCGATAAGATCCTTAGCCAGACGGCGGGGCCTGGTCATGGCCGGACGCAGGGAACCGGTACGTGCGGTTGTTCCAACAACATACTGGTAGGGCCCCAAGGCCTCTTTCAGGTTTTCGCAAACCTCCATTCTTTCGATGAGCTTAATGGAGCTGCCGGTAGCCATTCTGGAAACGCGTTCTGGTTCGTAATTTTTGGGGCTTACCAGGGTGAGATGGTTTAGCCCCATATTGTCCATGGCACGCGCCACCGCCCCGATGTTTTCGGATATGTGGGGTTGGGCGAGTACGATGCCTATATTGTCAAGATTGATTCTTGCCGTCATTTTGCAAAATCTTAAGTATATCCGCCATAAGCTTGTCGCTGTCAAAGGAGAAGATCACGGTTCCGTTTTGAATCTCAAAATAGGTGAGGCGACAATGATATTCCAGGGCTACTTCTTCCAGAACGTCTCTGAAGTTAACAACTTCCGGGTGCTCGAGGCTGTTTACCTCTTCGGGAAACATGTCAATCTCTATAAGGCTATGTGATTCCATTTGACCTCAATGATTTCGCAAAAAGATCATGGTGCCGGCGCCCATAATAATGGCGCCTGAGATGAAGATGGTCCCGAAAGAAAAAAGGTCAATCAAGATTCCTGCGAGCAGGGGTCCAACAAGCATGCCGAGGCTGTGCCCCAGGGCAAGAAGACCCATTACAGAACCCATTGCCTCGGTTCTCCTGCCCTCTATTACACCAAGTGCCATAATAGCCGGAAATGAAATACCTCCGGCAATTCCAAAAAGTCCGTTGCCAACGGCAAGCCCCCAAAAGGAATCGGCGGTATTGATATACAATATAGCAATGATAGCCATTATGCCCCCTGCCGTCACCATAAATTTTTTACTGAACCGGTCAGCCAAGTATCCCATTGGTGCCTGCAGGAGTCCGGCCACAAATACATTGAGCATGACCACGATACCAATTGCCGAGCTTGAAAGATCAAGCCTTGTATCGGCCAAAAAAGGCAGAAAGGCCCAGGTTATGCCGAGGCAGGTGGTAAAACAGGCCCTGAATGCGAAAAGAGAAAGGATCGGAGGTTTCCTTATAAGATCCATATAGGGCGGGGGCTTTTTCATTGGATGAAATGTTTTTTTGTTAGGGGTGTTTTCTGCGGGAAGAAGTAAGAGGCAAAGGAGAAACCCTGAAAAAGCCAATGCACCCATGCTCAGAAATGAGACTTTTATATTGAAACAGTCATTTACAATCCCGCCTATAAGAGGGCCAATGCTCAGACCGCCATAAAGGGAGACATTGAAGAAGCCCATAATTTGGCCTTCTTTCTGAGACGGTGTAATCACCCCGACATATGCCTGGGCCACGGGAAGGATCATGGCCGATGCGAAGCCCTGTCCTAGCCTGAGAAGTATCAATGTCTGGACATCATTTGATGAAGTGTAGAGGAGAGAGAGAAAAAAATACAAGAAAAGCCCGGTTGTCAGAAATGGCTTTTTCCCTTTCCGATCGGAGAGTTTACCAAAGTAGGGGACGAACAAGGTCCTTGTCAGGGAAAAAGCCGCAAAGATAAGGCCTATCTGAAATGCTCCGGCCCCCAATTCGTGTGCATAGATGGGGAGTAGAGGTACCACCAATCCGGCACCCATGGTTGTTACGAAAACAGCCAGGAAAAGGGGGATGAATATTTTGAGGTTTAATGACATCCGGTTTTAAAACGATTCCTGATTATTCCCTGATAATAAAGGTTCTGGGGAGTATATGTATTTCATTTTACAATGCAAGATCTTTCCAATGAACAGTTATTTGATTGTTTTAGACGTTTTTCTCTTGACAGTACTTGAAAGGTTATATATCAATTTTGTCATATAGCTAAAAAGACATATAAAAAGCAGAGGAACATCCGCGTGAAACCGGATCTCCTTTCATTCTGAAGTCCCCTTTTCTTTGTATACCGGGCGATTGAAATCTAATGCGTGGGGAGACAAATGCTTACTCACAGTCAACCCCCCAGTTTGATTCCACTTGGGTGGTGGATTTAGAGGAACTGAAAAAAACTTGACATTATTGTTTGATATTGTAAATATTAGCCGGTTTGTCACGGTTATTTAGATTTAGTTATAATTGAATAACTTAAACAGATAAATAACTAACTTTAGAATTAAAAAGTATCGTTTAGCATTGAGAAATAAGGTAGTAATATTTTAGTTCAGCATAAGTTCCTCAAATTTAACATAAATTTTATTTGATTTTAATAAAAACAAAACAAGGATTTTTAATTTTTTACGAAATCTTGGTGGATTTTTGGCAAATAACCCTTTAGCAGGAAATACTGTAAAAATCCGGAACGTTAAACCCTAAACAGTTAGTATAGTCAAAACCCAAAGGCGTAAATCTTTAACAGGAAGTACAGATAATAGCCCCGAGATGTAAACCTTTAGCCGGAAGTACAGGTAAAAACCAAGTGGTATAAACCATTAACTTTAGGAGGAATTAGGAGGAGAAAGAGTAATGAAGAAACTTTCTATTCTTATTTTGGCCTTATTTGTTTGCATGTCGTTTGCCATGCCGGCCTTGGCCAAGGTGAAGGTTGGCGGTAGAGTTGACGTTGATACCATGTACATCATAAATGATGAGCATTTTCAGCGTAACTCAGCCGCCGTTGCTGCGGCCTTGAATTCCGTTGATGCCTCAAGGAGCTGGTTCACTATTGATGTTCCCAGTTCAACAAGGCTTTACGGAAAGTGGACCAATGATGCGGGCGACGTAGGCATGCACATCGAGATAGGCCTTCGAGGTGAGGAAGGCGGCAATGAGGTGGTCAACACCCGTTATGCCTATGGATGGTGGAAGATCAACCCTATTTTCAAGCTGACCGCGGGCCAGCAGGATGAGGTGATAGCCCCCTACAGGGCTTCGCAAGAATTGGGTACCAACGGAAAGCTGGGAACCCGTAATGATACCAACATGGATCATACGGGCCTTCGCGGTTTCGGTGGCATCGGTAATGACCGTAAGGAAGGTATCCGGCTGGACACCAAGCTGGGCGAGAAGACTAACCTTGCAATAGCAATATTCACTCCCAATGTGAATGGTGCGCAGGGTTCCTGGGCTGCAAGGGATGAGGAAGAAACCCTTCCGAGGGTTGATGCCACCTTTTCGACGTCCCTTGGCGCTTTTTCACTTGCCCCGGGCTTTTCATGGTATAAGGCGCAGTATGAATGGGATCCACAGTGTGCCAACTACCAAGGTGACGACGCGGATATTGATGCCTGGGTATTGTCTCTGCCGGTTAAGTTTGCACCGGGCGGTCCGATTACATTAACAGCAGAATTAAATTACGGTGAAAACATCGGAAACGGTAACTGGAACATTGGCCGGTACACAAATATTGCGCCCAATAACACCATATCCACGGGAGCGCAGTTTGACAATGTAACTGACGCCAGCGGTAATGTATTCACGCAGGTTGCCGACACCGAGTTTTTGGGCTTCTGGGCTGATCTAAGCTGGAAGGCGCATCCCATTGTAACGGTCCATTTTCTGTATGGTCTGCAACAGTTGACTAACGACGATCGTGTTCTCGAGGCCAACAGGTGGACTAACATGAGATATGCCTATGGTGTGAGCATTCCCATCAAGGTTGCCAAGGGATTTACGATCCGGCCAGAAATATTTTACTATGACTACGGCGAAAATGAGCGGGGCGGCGTCGTTGATCCGGCAAACGGTGACTTGGGTAACCAGACCATAGTCGGTGTGCAGTTCAGGATTGCATTCTAAGCGTAAACTCAAAAAGAGCGGGAATAGAACCTGCTTACAAAAAAAGGCCCTCTTTCCAAAATGCGGGAAGAGGGCCTTTTTTCTGTCCTTTACAATCCTCACAGATACTGATAGCGTGCCATATACATGGCGCTTTGAACCTTAGAGCCTGGATGAAAATTCAGTATACCAAGACTTTCAGACCAAATGCTTTATGTGTGGAAACGGGGCTGTTTTAAAAAGTGAGGAGTGGAGATAAGGGATTCCATGGATATCCTGAATATATATCACTATCTTATTTTTTTTGCCGCCGGTTTTGTCTTAGCTCTTATCCTGACACCTCTCGTGCGAAGGCTTGCCCTTGCCACAGGACAGATAGCCGTGCCAAAAGACAATCGATGGCACCGGAAAAAAACAGCGCTTCTAGGCGGTATCAGCATTTTCGTATCCATGTTGACGGTCTGGATATTGGCCGCCGGACTTGCGGGTTGGTCGATTTACGGCCACCCATACTTGCCCATGGTGTTGTGCTTTGTTGCCATGTTTGCATTGGGCCTTGCAGATGATGTATTTGACATGGATCCGCAGCACAAGCTGGCAGGGCAGATCATCATCACTTCAATACTGGTGTTTTTCGGCTTCCGTCTGGGGTGGACCGATTCCAAAACGGTAAATCTTTTCCTGACTATTATTTGGATAGTTGGGATCACAAACGCATTCAATCTACTGGATAATATGGACGGTCTTTCGACCGGTATCGCTTTCATTGCTGGCGCTTTTCTTTTCCTCAACCTTTACCTTAACCCTGATCCCGCCGTATTAGCCGGGCCTGTTTTTTTGATGTGTTCGGCGTATCTTGGAGCCATTCTGGGTTTTTTAGTATATAACTTTAACCCGGCATCTATTTTTATGGGGGATGCTGGAAGTCTTTTCATCGGTTTTGTACTGGCGTGCCTGACCGTAATAGGAAGCCCCCCTCAGGTAAGGGGCGGGACATCTTTTCATC
>CAZUHR010000172.1:0-7212 GCA_964620335.1 uncultured Desulfobacteraceae bacterium | reverse complement strand
GATACCTGTGGTAGTTATATTCTTCGCCTTAAAGAATGTTTCAAAAATGACATGAGCAATTGGCCTAACAATTAAAGACAGACCTTGTCAGTGCGCAGAAATATGGATCGCTCGCCGTTTATTGTTCATTATTCATTGTTAATTGACTATTGGTACATGAAGGGGGAAATTGGTTCCAAAACGATTTCCGAGTCGAGAATTGGATTCGATAGCGTTTAGATAAAAATGCTTCTACTCAGTTGATGCAGTATAATAAAACATGATAATATGCCATTGGTTTTCACTATGAGGAGGGATTTTTATGAATATGATAGATATCATAGCCAAGAACGCGAGAATATATCCTGATTGCCAAGCATTTATAGAGGTGAGACCCGTCACGAAATTGAGAAAGTCAATCAGCTGGACCCAATTCGATGATAGGATAAATCGCCTGGCCAACGCCTTGATAGAGAGAGGCGTGAGAAAAGGCGACAAGGTTTTTATCCTGGGAAGAAATTCCATAAATTGGCTTGAGGCTTATTTTGCCATCATTGCGGCGGGGGCTTGGGCCGTTCCTCTCAACTTTAGGTTCACCGATGAGAATATCAAATATTGTGCCGATGTAGCCCGGCCGGTCGCCTTTTTTATGGATGAAGAATACGCCCAGAGGATACGCGCTATTCACCCCCAGTTGCCCACGATCAGAAACCTTATTTGCATTGGCTTATTTGAAGGCATGGATTACATGGAAGACCTCATTGAAAACGCCCCTCCCGCGCGCCCTGAAATGGAGATCAAAGATGAGGACGGCTGTGCCCTTTATTTCACATCCGGGACCACCGGGGAGCCAAAGCCAGTGCTCCATGTACACAAGAATCTCGTGTGTGTTGCATTGAACGAGGTGACCAATGAGCGCTGGGAGCAGAGTGACCGCCTCTTGATGTTGCCCCCCTTTTATCATTTGGCTATTGGGCATTTACTGGGTTGTATGCTCGCTGGAGGGCGGGCCGTCCTTTTGACCGAGCAGATCACGCCCCGGCTCATATTTGAGAACATCTCCAACGAGCGGGTAACCTTAGCCTTTCTTTTGGTCCCATGGGTTTTGGACATTCTTGAAGCCCTGGACAAGGGGGAAATCAAAAAGGAGGATTACGATTTTTCATGCTGGCGCCTTCTTTACATGGGAGCTCAACCAATCCCCTCCAGTCTCGTTCAACGGTGGAAAGAGTATTTTCCCAGAATGCAATTTGACAATACCTATGGATTGAGTGAGACCGCGGGACCTGGAACTGTGCACCTTGGAATCGGAAATGAAAGAAAAATCGGTGCAATCGGGAAACCCGGCCTTCTATGGGATGTTCGTATCGTTAACGACAGGGATGAAGACGTCCCTCAGGGCGAGGTAGGCGAGATCATTGTAAAGGGCGGCGGCATCATGAGGGAATACTATAAAAACCCCGAGCTGACGGCAAAGACTATCCGTAATGGCTGGCTGCATACCGGGGATCTGGGCAAAATCGACGAGGAAGGCTTTATCTACCTCGTCGATCGAAAGAAGGACTTGGTTATTAGCGGCGGGGAAAACATCTATCCCGTAGAAGTTGAAGAGGTTATTCAGAGGCATCCAGACGTGCGTGATGTAGCCGTGATTGGAATCCCGGATGACAGGCTCGGAGAAATAGTCGCAGCCGTCATTGAGATTACCCCCGGCCAGGCCCTGAGCGAGGAGGAAATGATCGCATTCTGTGAGCAAAACCTGCCCCGTTACAAGCGCCCTCGTCGCATTATCTTCGACCAGGTACCTCGGAGTTCTACCGGCAAGACAGAAAAACCTAAGTTGAGAGAAAAATACTGCTAGGTGAAATAGGGATCAGGAAATACAGACCCGGAGAAAGATTCAAATTTAGACCTATACATCCCTAAAAAAAAATGATATTAAAATCACGACTTTCGAGCAATGGAGATATCCGCTGTAATAAGGGCCTGGATTTGAAATGGGGCGAGCTACGCCATCTTAATTCCCCCCGAGGTGTGTGAAGTCGTGAAAACGTCACTTTTCGATAAAGCGGTTACGCGTTTAGGTTCATTATTTAACCAGGTAGCCTCGGCCTCACTTTTTGCAATGATACTGCTCACCTGCCTTGATGTGTCCATGCGTTATTTTTTCAACAGCCCCATTGCAGGAACCTATGATATTGTAAGCCTTATGGGAGCAATCATAGCCTCATTTGCAATGCCTTATACGATGTTAGTTAGGGGGCATGTGGCCGTAGAAATCCTGATACGAAGTCTATCAAGAAAAAAGCAGTTGGTAATTGAAACCGTTACCCATACTGTCGGCATGGTTTTGTCCCTTGTGCTGGTCTGGCAGTGTATTATCCTCGCCCTCGACATGAAGGCTGCAGGGGAGGTCACGCCAACCCTACTCATCCCATTTTATCCAATTGTATACTGCATGGCCGTCTGCTTTTTTGTGCTCTGCTTCGCTATCCTGGTTAATCTTCTAGACATTTGGCTAAAGAGGGCAAAAAAATGAGCCCAGTTCATGTTGGCATCGTCGGGATAGTATTTCTGGTTGTCATTCTGTTTTCAAAGTTCCCGGTGGCATTCTGCATGACCCTTGTGGGCCTTTTGGGGTTCGGCTATCTAGTGACACCGGAAGCAGCGCTCAATATCACTGTTAAGGACTTCTATACCGTATTCAGTTCTTATAGCCTGACCGTTGTGCCCTTATTTGTCTTCATGGGCCAGATTTTATTCTACGCGGGGATAAGCAGGAAGATTTACGATGCTGCCTACGCATGGCTGGGCCATTATAAGGGTGGTCTTGCCATGGCCACGGTTGGTGCCTGTGCGAGCTTTTCAGCCATCTGCGGCTCCACGAATGCAACGGCTGCTACCATGGCGACGGTCGCTCTGCCGGAGATGAAAAGATATAAATACCGTGACGAACTGGCGACCGGGGTGGTAGCGGCCGGGGGAAGCCTGGGCATCCTCATTCCACCCAGTGTGATTTTTATCGTGTACGGGATCATGACCGAACAATCCATAGGAAAGCTCTTTATGGCCGGCATCCTTCCCGGAATCCTTCTCTCCATGCTCTTCATCCTTACCATCTATATCTGGGTTTCAATAAAACCAGAAATGGCACCCCGTATAGAAAAACAGGGTTTCAAGGTAAAAATAAGGTCCCTTGCCGGACTTATCGAAGTGATCATCCTCTTTATTCTGGTGATGGGCGGCCTTTTTATCGGTATTTTCACCCCGACCGAGGCGGGTGCTGTGGGGGCCTTCGGAGGATTGGTCATTCCCCTTGTACGGCGGCAGCTCTCCTGGCAAGGATTTTTAATGGCCCTTTACTCTTCAGCACAGACAACCTGTATGATCCTTATGATCGTCTCAGGAGCGACGGTTTTCGGCCACTTCCTGGCGGTTACCACCATTCCGAGCGTGTTATCGACCTGGGTTGTGGGCCTCCCCCTTCCCCCATGGGCCGTTATGATTGTCGTCATGTTCTTTTTTCTCATGGGGGGGTGTTTCATGGATGCCCTGGGCATGATTCTGCTTACCATCCCGATATTCTATCCGGTAGCCATTGCTCTCGGCTATGACCCCATATGGTTCGGCGTGGTCATTGTCCTCGTGACAGAACTGGGTGTGATTACGCCACCTGTGGGGATTAATGTCTATGTAGTCAGCGGCATTGCCAGGGACGTGCCCTTGGAGGTCATCTTCAAGGGCACCTTCCCCTTTGTCCTGGCCCTGATCACCTATGTGATCATCATGGTCTTTTTTCCCGAAATCGCCTTGTTTCTGCCCAGCTTTGTAGCCCATTGATGACTTGTCTTTGCCTGGGTATTGGAATGGGTGCGTTTTATTCGTTAGGGTCTTTATTGTCTTGATTTAAAAACTTAAAGAGGAGGGTTTTTTGTTTAACATTACCCTAAACATCTAACAATAGAAGGAGGGTTTGAAATGAGAAAGAAATTTTTGTTTGTCGGAGTATGTCTGGCTTTCTTTGGGGTTTTTCTTTTTTTCATGGGGATTTCTGTCACACCTTCCGAAGCAAAAACCTATAACTTCAACTATAGCACCTTTTTCCCACCAACCCACATCCAATCAAAAGTGCCCGTAGCCTGGGCAAAGGAGATCGAAAAACGTTCCAATGGTCAAATCAAGATAAAGTTTTTCTTCGCCGGTTCCCTGACACCGGCCCCTCAGGTATATGACGGCGTTGTCAAGGGAATTTCGGACTTTGGCTTATCCGTTTTGGCCTATTCACCGGGCCGCTTTCCCGTATTATCGGCCATTGACAATCCGTTAGGTTATCCTAATGCCTTTGTCGCAACAAGGGTCATTAATGAGATCAACAGAAAATTTCAGCCAAAGGAACTGGACGATGTCCATATGTGCTACCTTTTTGCCCATGGTCCCGGCTTGCTCCATACGGCAAGAAAACCCGTCCATACCTTGGAAGATGTTGAGGGGCTGAAGATTCGATCAACCGGAACAAGCCAGTTGATCGTCAGGGCCCTTAAGGCGGCCCCGGTGGCCATGTCCCAGGGCGAGACCTATGATGCCCTTAAGAAAAACATTGTGGATGGAACCCTGGTGCCCATAGAGGCCCTGGAAGGCTTTAAACAGGCCGAGGTCCTGAAATATACCACTCTAACTTACAGCTGTGCCTACTCGCAGGGATTCTTCGTCGCCATGAATCCCAAAAAATGGGACTCCCTTCCCAAGGACCTTCAGCAGATTATTACAGACGTGAGCAGGGAATACGAAGATATTACGGCCAAGGCATGGGGTGATAGCGATATATCGGGACGAAAATTTGCTGAAGGCCTGGGCCATGAATTCATCGAGCTCTCAGATCAGGAATCGGCCAAGTTTAAGGAAGCTGTAAAGCCTGTGTTCGATGAATACATCAAGAATGCTAATGCGAAGGGTGTTGACGGGGAAGCGATCTTTAATACGGTAAAAGAAATGGTTGCAAAATATAGCGAGGTATATAAATAACCGCCCTTAATTCACCGAACACAGGGTCATCGCTGGGGGATTGTCAGGACAGCGACGACCCTCACCAGCCGAGGGGTGGGCTACATTCCCACCCCTCAGTCACCCAGGCAGGCGTTATCATGAACGTCCCTGTGGTTGATCAATTTCTCTTCTACCAATTACATAATTGACGGTGACCCTTTCCCTTGAACCGGGAGCGATTTTCAGGGACGGCGGGTTGAGAACGAGATTCAGGGTAAGGGCCCCTGATTGTTTTAGTTTGTCCACAGCAACCCTTTCGGTATAGATTGTAGAAATATTTTCCAGGACCTGCTTGCCGCCTATGACCTCAACCGTCTTTGATTCGAGGTTTGCTTCTTTAATAAGAAGGTCTCCGGGGAGCTTTCCTGCCCAGTCAATCTGAATGGGCAATTCCTTTTTTATGGGAATGTCCAGGGTTACGTCAATGGTTTCAGGGATGATATTTTTCAACTGAATCCCCGGCGGAAGACTAATACTGTCCTGAGTAATAGTAAAGGTGTTTTTTCCCAGGGTTGCTTTACTAAGATCCAGTTTCATCTGGACCTGATCGGGTCTGGTGGTCTTTATCAGGGCCCCCGATCCGATCAGGTTCAGACGGACCGTATTGACGGATGTTTCGACAATTTCCATCTGGGGATTCCGATTCATGTATTCAACCGGCACCTCGAAGGTAACCAGTGTATCCAGGCCGCGTGTAAAACTTATTAAGATACCGGACACAAACAGGATGGAAACCAGGGCCGCAATGCCCAGTTGAACATGTTGTGTTTTAATCAATTTTCCAGAGCTTGAAGGCACGCCGCAGTGCTCCTGCAGTATTTGCGATAACTGTTCCTTTGATCTTATCACACGGACTCTGGATCCCTGCGCTACGGTCACATTTCCTACTTCCTCGGAAACCGCAATGGCAAGCGCATCCGTATTTTCGGCCAGGCCCGCTGCGGCCCTGTGGCGTGTTCCGTAGTGGGACGGCAGATCTTTTCTGTGTGACAAGGGCAAAAGAACCCCGACTTCAGTTATCAAATCGCCCTCGATGACGGCCGCGCCGTCGTGCACCGGGTTGTCCGGCCAGAAAATGCTTAGGATCATCTCCTGGGAGATTCTCCCCTGCCATGGGATGCCGCTGTGTATCAGCTCACCCAAATCCTCTTTGCCCGGAAAAACCATCAGCCCACCCATCCGCCTTCGAGCCATTTCAAAGGCGCTGTCCACAATGATCTCCGCAGGTGTATCTGCAACCTTCCGGGGAAATCCCCAGAGAATGGCCCGAAGGTTTTTTACCTGAAGAACGGAACGGATCTCGTTTCTGAATACCACAATAATAATCAGCGCTGCCAGCGCAGTAATCCCCTGAATGGCCCAACTGGTGACAATCAGACCCAGGGAGCTGCTGATCCGTTGGAAAAACCAGAGGGCGGCAATGCCGATGACAATCCGAAAGACATTGGTCCCCTTGAAGAGCGCGTAAAGGCGAAAAAGGATATAGCTGCTCAGGGCAATATCAGCGATATCCTGCCAACGGATCGTTGAGAAAAAGTAAAACAACTTGTCCATAGTCAATCCGTGATACTAAACCGCAGTACGTTAAGGATTCTGCCGTTCTCATCCGCAATTTCGACTCTCCAGGGGCCCTTATCCGCATCTCGAAGCTGGATATTGCTGTATGTGGACCAGCGCGGAGGTTGAAGCCGAAGCTTGATGTTGGAATTCAGTCTATCCCTCAAATACCACCTGTGGAATACTACTGCCTTTTCAGGGACAGGATCAAAATAGGTAAAACAGTAAACCTTTCCAATGGTAATGGGGAAAACGATGGCCGGGTTTACCGCTTCCTGCCCGTTAAACGCCTCACACATGACCGCCTTTACCAGGGTCGGCTTTTTTTGAGCTGAAATCGGTTGCCCGTTGGTCTCGTCTTCCGCTGATGCCTGTATAGGCGGTAAAACAGAGAATAACAATAGGCATGATACAATTATTTTAAATAGGTGCCTCATGAAATAAACTCCGACTTTCGAGTATGACTTAGATGAATGGGAGGAGAAAGCTTGTTTCCATATCCTATTATATCTCAGACCCTTTCAAACAAGATGACAAGGGGATTGGTGTTATGAAAAACCGGGCTATCCCGTAAATCCAACCGTGCCGACCATAACTGATTAGCAGATCCCGGTAAGCCTAAGGGGAAGGTGG
>CAZUHR010000171.1:0-7268 GCA_964620335.1 uncultured Desulfobacteraceae bacterium | reverse complement strand
GACAAGTTCTGGGCCTAAATGATTTATTTTTCAATTCCATTTGCAGCAGGGTCATCGAAATGATGGGCCCGGACTATGAAGAACTTATCCGGTCAAAGGGCCTAATTGAGGGTGTTGTTAATAACGAAGAAAAGAGGTTTGCCGATACACTGCACTACAGCATGAAAGTACTCAGTGAAGAAATTGAAACACTGAAGACCAAAGGCAGAGACACTATTCCCGGGGAGGTGGTCTTCAAGCTTTATGACACCTATGGATTATCCGTTGATATCGTTGAAGACGTCGCACGTGATGAAAACCTGCATGTGGACTTGGCGGGATTCGATAAAGCCATGGCCAGACAAAGATCTACTTCACAGGAATCATGGAAGGGAAGCGGCGAAGAAGAAATCCCCGAAGGCTTTCGAGGTCTCCTGGCACGTGACATCAAAAGCCGTTTTTGGGGATATGAGAAGCTGTTTGCAAAGGCGAACATAGAAGCAATTCTGGTGGACGGAAAAGAAACCCATTCGATTGATGAGGGAACTCAGGCAGATATTGTGCTGGACCGAACGCCCTTCTACGGTAAGGCTGGGGGACAGGTTGGAGATACCGGCTGGATAACTAAAGGCGAAATGAGATTTCGCGTTACAGACACCCTTAAATATGGTCAGGACCTTATTGTTCACAAGGGCCAACTGGAAGCAGGGAGTCTTTGTGTGGGTGATGAGATAGAAGCGAACGTCGATGAGGAAAAAAGGAAGGCCACAGCGCTTAACCACTCAGCCACTCACCTTCTTCATGCAGCACTCCGGGACTTACTTGGCGACCACGTAAAACAGGCGGGATCAATGGTTTCTCCTGACAGACTTCGATTTGATTTCAGCCATTTTACAAGGGTTGACCCCGAAAAACTTATAGAGATTGAACAACTTGTAAACAGCCGTATCCGTAGCAACCTTCCACTTCACACAGACGAGATGCCCAAGGAAGAGGCATTCAAAACAGGGGCAATGGCCATTTTTGAAGAAAGGTATGGCGAGACGGTCAGACTTGTCCGAATAGGTGATGGTGTCAGCATGGAGTTATGCGGTGGGACTCATACTGAGCGCACAGGCGATATTGGTCTTTTTCGTATCGTTAGTGAAAGCGCGGTCGGCGCTAATGTGAGACGGATAGAGGCTTTAACCGGCAAAGCAGCCCTCCAGTATGATCAACAGCAAAGTCATCAGCTTAGGATTGCGGCATCACTCATGAAAACATCACCGAATAAACTGGGAGAACGCCTTGGGCAGCTCTTGAAAGAAGGCAAGGAAAAGGATAGGGAGCTCGAATTTCTGAAAGGGAAGCTCCTTTCCAAAAAATCTGAAGACCTCCTCTCGGGAGTGAGAGAAATAGATGGTATTAAAGTTATATCCCGGGAACTGGAAGCCGATTCACCGAAAGACCTCCGCGAGTCAGCGGACAGGATAAAAGATAAACTCGGCTCAGGGATCATTCTTTTAGGTTCAAAGCAGGAAGGCAAGGCTATGCTTACCTGTACGGTCACAAAAGATCTGGTTAATCGATTCAGGGCGGGGGATATTGTCAGGCAATTGTCAGTTATCGTGGGGGGCAAGGGTGGCGGACGTCCGGATATGGCTCAGGGTGGGGGGAATAAACCGGAAAAACTGGAAAAGGCGCTTGAAGCCATTTACGACCTAATCGAAAGGATGGGTTAACCGGAACCACCAGGACTTCTTTTTCTCTTCTAACTCCTTTTGCCGTTCCTCCTCTGCTGGCAGCCTTTCCTTGCATTTGGCCACGTACTCAAGGGCCTCATGATATTGGCCAAAATCTGGATAGTTTTCAATAATATAACGATATCGCTCCATGGCTGCCCGATATTTTTTCCTCTTGAAGTAATAATGGCCTACATATAATTCATATTCTGACAGATTTATATAACACTCCCGTATTTTCCTGCGCGCATTGTCGGCATATTCACTTCTTGGAAATTTCTTTACTAAACGCTCGAATTCATCCTTAGCCAACAATGCATGCGTTTGAGCCCTATCAATAGTGCTCACCTGGCTGAAATGGCACATACCCTTCTGGAAAATTACATACGGAATCTTCGGGTTTTTGGGGTGCAGCCTTTCAAAATCATTGTAGGCCTGATAGGCTTCATCATAAAGCTTATCCTTATAAAGGGCCTCGGCCATCTTTAGCTCTGCATCGACAGCGAATTCGCTGTAGGGGTATCTGTCCTTCAGTTTCTGAAAGGCCGCAGTTGCCTCTTCATATTGTCCCTTTTCCAGCAGTCTCGTGCCCTCGCTCATAAGCTCACCGGCGGATTTTTCCGGCTTTTCTCCAAAAAACTGACCGTACAGCGCGCAACCGTTAATAAACGTTATTAAAAAGGCCGCTATAAAAAACCACTTCAAAATATTACCTGATTTCCACATGGCAAGCTTCTATGCCTTTCTTGCAAGATATTCTTCGACCTGCGGCGGAAAAAAATAAATGCGCTCCGCTCAACCTGCCTCGAGAATTCATCTATTATTTCACTGGGACTCACTGTGCATCAATGCTTCAATATACTTTTCAGCAGCAAAAGCCGCTGTGGCACCTTCCCCAACTGCCGTTGATACTTGGCGCAGAACCTTTGACCGGATATCTCCGGCAGCAAACACTCCTGCGACAGAGGTCTCCATGTCATTATTCGTAACCACAAAGCCGAGCCTATCCAGTTCCAGTTGCCCCTTAACAAGTTCGCTGTTGGGATTGTAGCCAATAAAGATAAATACCCCCTGAACCGAAAGGCGTGACTCTTGCCCGGTTTTCACATTTTTCAGATCGATCCCCTCTACTCCCGCCTCCCCTATAATCCGCATCGGTATGGTATCCCATACCAACTCTATCTTTTCTTCGGCAAGGGCCCGCTCCCGAAGCAGTTTCGTGGCTCTCAGTTCATCTCGCCGATGTATGATATAGACTCTGCCGGCAAACCGGGTCAAAAAAAGAGCCTCCTCCACGGCTGTATCACCCCCTCCAATAACAGCAACCTCTTGGTCTCTGTAAAAAGGCCCGTCACAGGTGGCACAGTAGGAAACCCCCTTGCCCGTCAGAAGATCCTCTCCCTCTACCCCCAACTTTTGCGGTGTGGCACCGATTGCAAGGATAAGGCTTTTAGTTTCCAATTTTCCCTTGTCGGTCACCAAGGTCTTTTTTTCAGGGGTGAGTTTCAACCGGACCACTTCTTGGTTACGGATCTCCAGACCAAATTTTTCGGTCTGGCGTTTCATCCTGTCGACCAGTTCAAAACCTGATATTCCATCCGGAAAACCAGGATAATTCTCAACCCAATCTGTAGTCAAAATCTGGCCTCCGGGTGAGAATCTTTCCAGGAGTATTGTCCTAAGACGCGCCCTGGCAGCATAAAGGCCGGCCGTAAGGCCGGCGGGCCCGGCGCCTATAATTATCAGATCTTCCAAAACAACTCCATGACCTAGAATAAACAGAAACCCCGCCTTTTCTTCCTGTTCTAGGAGCCTGTCGGAGAACCGGTTCTGTTGGAGGCTGATGGAAAATCTCCAGATACAAGGCATCCGAAATCCCGAGGAATGAGGCGTACATACTTGTACGCCGCAGTGACGAGGGATGAGGATAATGCAGTAGATGGGGGTTTTCCGACAGCCTCCTAGGGAACGAGGTTTTCATTTAGAGCTCTTATAAAAGCTTTTTTATTTCTTCATCAATATAGCTCTTCGGATAAGCACCTATTATCGTCTGAGCTACCTCCCCCGCCTTAAAGAGAATAAGCGTGGGGATATTCCTGATACCGAATCTTCCAGGAGTCTGGCGGTTTCCGTCCACGTCCATGGAAGCAATTTTTATCCTGCCCTTATACTCTCGAGCCAACTCCTCAACTACAGGCGACACCATTTTGCACGGACCGCACCATTCTGCCCAAAAATCCACCATGGCAGGAATTTCGGAATTTAGTATTTCTTCATCGAAAGTTTCATCGGTTACATTTAATACGTCAGCCATGCCTCATCTCCTTTCCGCCATAAAATTCTTTTAAACTTAATACTGCCCGCTCTTTTTGTCAACTTAACGGAATATTACAAAAAAGGAAACCCTAATGGTGAAAACATATTTCGGAAAAACGCTGAATCCGGTGATCGGAAAATCTCCAGGTGGGTTTGATAGAGAAAAAACAAGAAAAACGAATATATTTTTGGTACTCCACAATTATTGTCACTACTTCTTTGAAGGCCTCAAGTCAGGAGGATAGACAAATTTAGGGTCCATATCGTAGGTCCAGGGAAGACCCCACCACTGCCATCCGTAGCGTCTTCTATGGTTATAACCATATATCTTGTTCCTTTTCGCAAGCTGACGATAGAACTTGTTCCTGTTGCTGTCCTTAAATGAGGGGAATAGAGGTCCTTCAAAACCATCTTTTACATTAAATACATTCTTAAACCCGTCATTAATAAGATCCTTGGCGGCAGGTTCGCTTCTTAGTCCATCACTGCAAATAATAAGCAAATTGTCTTCCTTGTTAAACAACTTACCTATCTCTTCAACAAAGGATTTGTTTTTAATATCGTAACGGTAACCGCACTTGTCATCCTTTTTGCCAAACTCTTCGGACATAAACATGTACGGAAAAAGGTAAGCATTAATAGGATGCCCTACAAATTGATACTCTGCTCTTGTCCTGACATCAATGAGGTAGGTGTTAGGAACGGTATTAAGCATGTCGTATGCCTCAATGCTCAAGATTTCCTTTGGTTCCTGGGCAAAAACACCTCCGCCCAATGAAAAAAGGAAGATAATGACAATAATAAGAAAACCTGAAAGCAGGGTTTTTTTCTTCATGGCGCCATCTTTTTCTTTTTGGATTTTAATCTTGCACTCCTTACCGGAATAAAATTCCGTCCAATCGCAGTTGCCCTTTGCAAGTTCAATCTAATTCTGCCATCTCCGGGAAAAACCTGAAAAACCTTATCTTTACGCGCCTAAAGTTAGTAACAATTATTAATCTAACATCCATTTATTTGTCAATGAAAAATATGAGATTTCAAAACAGCCTTATCTGAAATAACTGGCTTGACAGACAACCTGAGGATGCATAACATCTCTTGCTATATATTGTCCAGTTCCGTCTATTTCATGTGTTTTGGCTGATTCCGACTGAAGTTGCAGGTTGTTCAAAATACAATGTTCGTAACGCGTTACCTCTTTAAAATTAGCGCAGAAAAGAGACCGTTATGGCCTGCCCGCAGTACGGCAGCCGGGCCTTATAGTATAATCCGAGACTGATTTTTTCAAAACGCTAAGTTGTTACCAATGCTCTTCCATCAATTGCACAAACGGACTGGCTCTTACTTCCTCGGTTAGTAACTGGTCAAATATTTACCT
Organism: uncultured Desulfobacteraceae bacterium; assembly: GCA_964620335.1. Lineage (GTDB taxonomy): Bacteria > Desulfobacterota > DSM-4660 > Desulfatiglandales > Desulfatiglandaceae > JAFDHL01. Next base: position 1,874 of record CAZUHR010000171.1, on the reverse strand, counting down.
TCAACTCTTTAAAGGACTAAATTTATGTATGCCAGCAAGGTCTATTTTTCAGATCTCAGGTCGTCTGTAAGGGAAAATCTGCTGTCCAAAATGGTGAGACTTCTGGATGCCGGAGGTCTCCAAGACATTATCTCACCTCGAAATCTTGTCGCAATTAAACTCCATTTTGGTGAGAAGGGAAATACGGCATTTATTCGACCGATCTTCCTGCGGAGGATCGCGCAACGGGTTAGGGAATTGGGGGCCTCCCCTTTTCTGACCGATACAAACACCCTTTACGCAGGGACCAGGGGCAACAGTATCACCCATTTTAGTACGGCCGTAGAGAACGGATTCGCCTATTCAGTGGTTAATGCTCCGATCATCATTGCGGATGGACTCAGGGGTGCGTCCTTTTCAAGCGTAAAAATCGACCAGAAAATCATAAAAACAGCATATTTAGGGAAGGAGATTGTTGAATCGGATGCCTTGCTCAGCGTGGCCCATTTCAAAGGGCACGAATTATCAGGATTCGGAGGTACAATAAAAAATTTGGGGATGGGGTGTGCCGCCAGGAAAGGGAAACTGGAGCAGCACTCCGATTTATGCCCAAAAGTTAAGGCCAAAAAATGCGTTGGATGTGGGGATTGCGCTGAACATTGTGCGCAAAATGCAATCTCCCTCACTGAGGATAAGGCAAAGATTGATCCGAAAAAGTGTGTAGGATGTGGAGAATGCATCCTTATCTGTCCCAACGGTGCAATTGATGTTCAATGGAATTTGGATGTGCCTGTCTTCCAGAAAAAGATGGTTGAATACGCCTTTGCCGTGCTCAAAGAAAAACAGGGAAAGGCGTTGTTCATGAATTTTTTAACCAATATTTCTCCCGCTTGTGACTGTTATGGTCACAGCGACGCCCCTATAGTCCGGGATATTGGCATTGTTGTATCCCAAGATCCCGTGGCCGTTGATCAGGCCTCAGTGGACATGGTCAATCTTCAGACGGCCGCAGAGGGCTCAAGCCTTGAGGCAACCAGTCCGCCTGGGGAAGATAAATTCGGAAACCTCTACCCAAAGATTGACTGGTCCATTCAATTGGAGTACGCAAAAAAAATAGGCCTGGGCAGACGTGAATATGAGCTGATCACCATATAAAAGCGTCTCCTCTAATTTCCTTCTGATCCTGCCCTATACAAATCCTTGGGACCGCATTCTATTTTGGTTTTATTTATAACCTGTTGAATTTTATAGCTCACATATGCTATGGAAAAGATAATTTTATCATATTGGAGAAAAGGAGGAAATCATGGAAATCCAAATAACCCGGGCTGGCTCCGGTCAGCTAAAACCCAAACCGGCCGATGAATCCAGACTTGGATTCGGGGACATATTTTCAGACCATATTTTCTTGATGGACTTTGAGTCTGAAAAAGGTTGGTTCAACGCCCGTATTGAACCCTACGGCAATATCTCAATCGATCCCGCTGCCATGGGAATACATTATGGGCAGGAGATATTTGAAGGTCTGAAGGCATATCGTTCAATGGATGGAGGCATTCATCTCTTCAGGGCCGAAAAAAACTTCAGAAGGTTCAATCGTTCGGCTGCAAGGCTCTGTATGCCGGAAGTTGATATCGATTCAGTCATGGAAGGAATGAAAAAGCTCATTCTGCTTGACAAGGAGTGGATACCTAAAAGCGAAGGTACATCTCTTTATATCAGGCCTACCATGCTTGCCATTGAACCACATCTGGGCGTTCGCCCTTCCAGGTCGTATCTTTTTTTCATAATTATCGGCCCGGTAGGAGCCTACTATAAAGAAGGTCTGAATCCAGTTAAAATATATGTGGAAGATAAATATATCCGTGCCGCACCTGGCGGAACCGGCGAGGCCA
>CAZUHR010000170.1:0-7320 GCA_964620335.1 uncultured Desulfobacteraceae bacterium | reverse complement strand
ATCTACAATGAAAAGCTGGCCAGGGCAAAATTACTGAGAGCCCTTGGGACATATTAAGGGATAAGTGTCTAAGAATAAAAAAGCAAGCTAAAGAATTTAAATTTGAATAATATTAAAGCTATTATTTTAATATAATTTAAAATCTTTAGTCTTTAGCTAACTTTAGACGCTTTTACTTGCCTAAAAATGATTCACCTATTCCATCTGTATAAAAATTTCGGTCCCAGTATAGCTTTAAGTGACGTAAATTTAAGGGTTCATGAAGGGGAATTTGTTTTTATCTCAGGACCCAGCGGGGCAGGCAAAACAACCCTTCTCAGGCTAATTTTTGGGGCAGAAAGACCTACCAGCGGTCATATCTTAATCAATGGAATCAATTTAAATCGTATCAGCCGCCTGAAACTTGATTTGCTGCGTCGAAAAATAGGTTTTGTTTTTCAGGATTTCAAGCTGCTGCCGGCAAAGACTGTATTCGAGAATGTGGCCCTTGCCCTGGAGGTGACCGGAGAACGTCGCTCGTTAATTCGGAAGAAAACCCGGCAATCTCTGAAGTTGGTCGATTTGGTAGATAAGGAACAAGCCTATCCTCTTGAGTTGTCGGGAGGGGAACAACAAAGGGTAGCTATTGCCAGGGCTATTGTGAAAGACCCCTTGATTCTTCTTGCGGATGAACCCACCGGCAACCTGGACCCGGACCTTACAAAGGATATAATGGTCCTTTTTAAAAGTATACACATGAAAGGGGCTACTGTGGTTATTGCTACCCACAGCCGTGAGTTGCTGGAAGATACGGAGCAAGGGAAGATATTTTTGAATCGGGGAAGAATTTTCGGGGAAAAATGAGACTGAGATTGTGGCCATATTTTTTGAGACAGGCGCTTGCTAACATCATAAGCAACCGGATTGTTCATGCCATCGGACTCGGTACAATGGTTGTGTCGTTGTTAATTTTTTGCACATTTTTATTCCTATTGGTGAACCTTAATGTTTGGGTTGGAGAATGGGGCCACTCCCTAACCATGTCTGTTTATCTTCAGGATGGAATAAGCGAGGCCGGAAGAGGTAACATAGAATCTGTTATCAGAAGTTTACCGGGTGCTCAAATCAGACGTTTTATTTCCAAGGAAAGGGCGCTAACAGAATTTAGGAGAGCTCTCGGTTCCCAGTTAGGCCTCCTTGATGGTCTATCACATAATCCTCTACCAGCATCTTTTGAGCTCGTTTTCAATAAGGTGGAAGGAAAAAAAGTTGATGCCAGAGGGATAAAGCAGGATCTCGAAAAAGTGGAAGGGGTAGAGGAGGTCCATTATAGTGAAGAATGGTTGGATCGGTTCGAGGGTCTGATGAAGATGATCAGGCTTGTCGGTTTTATAATCGGAGGGCTGCTTTGTATGGGGGTCCTTTTTATTGTTATGAATACCATAAAACTGACTATCTATTCACGTAAAGAGGAAATCGAGATTCTGAAACTGGTAGGAGCTACAGACTGGTTTGTAAAGATACCTTTTATGTTGGAAGGTATGATTCAGGGGATAATGAGCGGAGCCCTGGCGCTTCTGATACTTTTTTTAGCGTATCTCATTATCTCTACCGAAAGGATGCATTTTTTGGATCTTGCCGTATTCGATTTTGTATTCATCCCTAATGAATATGCCCTTTTGATCTTTTTGCTGAGCGTGGCTTTAGGATTGTTAGGGAGCTTTATCGCCGTAGGTCGCTTTTTTAAGGTATGAACAACCGGATTACATTTGGGTTATTAAAAAGTCTGATTTTTCCAGCCTTTCTGCTTTTTGCCTTTTTCTTGAAATCATCTGACACAATTTCAATACCAGTATCCCGGGCCAGTGAATCTGAAATAAATGAAATCGAGTCCAAACTTTTGCAGGAGAAAAAGAAATTAAGGGCATTCGACTTAAAAGAAAAGGACATATTAATCCACTTGGCTGATCTCGAACATGAGGTCGAGAAGAAAAGGAAGGCAATAGACGAACTGAAGGAAAGGATTGTTCTTGCCAAGAGCGATCTGGAAAAGCTGAGAAACAAGTTGGATAGTCTTGGAAAATCATTAGAAGCTGCGGAGACCCAACTGGCAAAGAGACTGGTCGCCTTATATAAGTACGCCAGGAAGGGTTATGTCAAAATGGTGGCTACCTCTGGTAATCTGGATCAACTCTGGCATAGATTGAAGTACATAAAGGCTATTGTAAGTGAGGGCAGAAAAGAACTTGTTCATCTGGCCGACCAGACAGTTAAGTACGAAAAGGAGATCATGCTGGTGCAGGAACGTATTGCCAAGACTGAGGCGATGAAAAACAAAGAAAGCGAGCGGTTATCTTCATTGAAGAAAGATCTTGAAAAAAAAGTGGTATATCTTGTTAAGATCCATATAGAGAGAGAGTTCTATGAAACAATCGTGAATGAACTGCAGATTGCGGCCCGGAACTTGAAACAAACCATGCAAAACATAGAGAACAAAAAAACCTATAAACTTCCTCGACCTTCCAATTTCGCTGATTTAAAGGGCCGGTTGCCCCTTCCGCTCGAAGGGCGGATATTCAGAAGTGATAAACGCTTGGGATTCGAAAACATGAATCTGCAAAAGGGGGTCTTCATCGAGGGTTCTTCTGATGGAAAGGTGAGAGCTGTTTTTTCAGGGAGGGTCGATTTTTCTGGAAAACTAAAAGGTTACGGCGAAGTCATTATTATCAATCACGGCTCACGATTTTTTACCATATCAGCTAACCTATGGCAGAGAAAAAAGAATGAAGGTGACATAGTGGAGGCGGGAGAGGCTATCGGTTTGGCAGGACACATCGGGTCTTCGAAGGAAACCAGACTTTATTTCGAAATCAGAAGAGCAGGTAAAGAAGTGGACCCGTTAAAATGGCTGAAGATTAACTGACTGTGAGCATTTATCAGGCCGCCAAAGGTCTTCCTGCATACCTATTTTTTAGTTGTAATTAGCACCCCGATTACCTTAAGATTTATATTAGCCTAATTGTGAGAAAGCCCAATTAGGGAGCTTTCAGCAATCACCATTAAGCTGTCAGGAAGAATAAGTTGCAAGGATTTTATAACTCATCCGTGTTAGAGTTATTAACATGAAGCAAATAACCTTTCGGATAGCCGAGAACTGATTGCTTTTAACTGAGCGTTCTCAGCTCAATTGAGGTAATTAAATACTGCCCAAAAAATCTATTTCAGGAGTTAGACGATGCCGATTTCAAAAACAAGGTTTGTTTTCAATATTGTTTTTGTTTCCTTCTTTATTGTAGGGGCACTTTTCCTTAACGGGAATGGTGAGGGAGTCAATGCCGATACCAGGGAGGCATACAAAAACATAGAGATTTTTACCGAGGTGTTGAGGGAGATAGAAAAGAACTATGTGGAACCAGAAGATCCGCAGAAGCTGATTTACGGGGCCATTAAGGGGATGATCCAAAGCCTTGATCCTCATTCATCCTTTATGACAAAAGAAGAGCATAAGGAATTAATGATGGAGACGAGAGGGAGCTTCACGGGCATTGGTATTGAAATAACCATTAGAGACAGCATCCTGACAGTCGTATCACCTATCGAGGGAACGCCTGCCTATACGGCAGGGGTGAAGGCGGGGGATAAGATCGTTAAGATAGAGGAAAAATCTACTAAGGACATGACGATGATGGAAGCGGTTAAAATGATCAGGGGCCAAAAGGGAACTAAGGTCAACTTGACTATTATACGCAATGAGACGGAAAAACCACTAGAATTCTCCATCGCACGGGATGTCATTCCTTTGAGAAGCGTAAGACATTATCTCCTGACGCCCGACATAGGGTACGTCAGAATTTCCAATTTTCAAAGTAAGACAAGCAAAGATCTCTCATCAGCGCTTGAGGCACTTGAAAAGAACCGAAAGCTAAGGGGCCTGATCCTGGACTTGAGAAATAATCCGGGAGGGCTATTGACCCAGGCCATAAAAGTATCAGATATTTTTCTTGATGAGGGCGTAATTGTAAGTACCAAAGGAAGAGACACTCTTCAGGATATAGAAGCAACAGCCCATAAGAATAAAAAGTCGATTAGTTATCCAATTATCGTTTTAGTCAACAGTGGGAGTGCGAGTGCTGCAGAAATAGTGGCAGGGGCCTTGCAGGATAACAAAAGAGCTCTGATTTTGGGAACGAGGACCTTTGGGAAGGGCTCTGTTCAGACGATTCTGCCCTTGTCCGATGGCTCCGGGCTTCGCTTAACTACGGCCCGGTATTATACTCCAAGTGGCAAATCAATTCAGTCGAGCGGTATTACGCCTGACATTGAGTTGTCGTTCATACCCCCAGGCCAAAAAGAGGATAAAGAGAAGCCTCGATTCTTGAGGGAAGAGGATTTGGAGGGACATATGCCTGTGGAAAATGGAGAAGATAAGGAAGCGACAGAAAAGGCCAGAGAGATAGAAAAAAATCAACGGGTCAGGGAGCTGCTTGAGAACGATAATCAGGTACGTCACGCTTTGCAGTTGCTTCAGACCTGGACCATTTTCTCGCACATAAAAACTGGTTCATGACTTTTTTGAGGCTTTTTTGTGAACCAGTACAAGGGGCATAAAATGGTTGTTTCGGCATGCTAACAAGTTTATTAATGATAATGAGAAGATGGAAGAGGCGTGCTAGGGCTAGAGGTAGAAAAATACCATCCATATTTCTTCTGGTTATATTGCCTGTCTGGCTTGTTCCTATAATAAGCGCATATTTTACAGTTTCGAACAGCTCTGCCGCGGATTCAAGACCGATATATGAAGAGATTTATTCTGTTACGGGTGACCTCACTGGAAGTATAACAAAGATAGATTATGCAATTTATGAATCACTTTTTCGAAGCGGGACTCAAGAGAAGGATATTTTCTTTTTGGATGTTCAGCCGAGACACAAAAAAGGTTATGTCTGGGATTTTACGGAGCTCTATATTAAATGCAGTGATATCTATTCAGCCCTTAATCTTCAAAATATCATAATTTACGAACTTGCCTCATTAGGTCCGAAAGTAGGCCTAAGAAAGGAAAAGGCCTCTGACGGCACTATTATCTGTCATATCTTTGCCAATGATCTCTACACCCATAGGATAATCCTTAGATTCGATGGGCATAAGCAGGCCGGCGGAGCTGCCCGGCCCAAGATTGCCATTATCATTGATGATTTAGGCTACGATTCAAATATCGCTTTTTCGTTCACTAAGTTGGATCTGTTGCTCAGCTATTCGGTGCTTCCTTCGGCACCTTTTTCTGGAATCGTTGCACGTGAAGCAAACAAAGAAGGGTGTGAAATACTTCTTCATCTACCGATGGAACCAAAAAAATACCCGTCTGTAAACCCTGGCCCCGGCGCTTTATTACTGTCTATGGATGCAGAAGAAATCAGACGGATTCTTGATCAAGATTTGAAAGAAATTCCAGAAGCCAGAGGCGTTAGTAATCACATGGGATCGTCATTTACAGAGGACCATGAAAAAATGTTAATTGTGTTAACTGAGTTGAAGAAAAAAAACCTCTATTTTATTGACAGCCGAACCAGCAGTAATTCGGTCGGGTTCAGCATGGCGAGAAAAATAGGTTTGCTGGCAGCAAAGAGGAGCGTTTTTCTGGATAATGATCCTGGACCTAGGGCCATAAGGATGCAAATGGAACGTCTTCTGAATATGGCAAAGCACAGGGGTACTGCCATAGGAATCGGCCATCCTTACAAAGAGACCTTGAAGATATTAAAGAAATATTACTCAATATTAAAGACAGAATATAGGCTTGTTCGTGTCTCGGAACTGGTAAGCTGAAATTGGAATTAAAGGATTGAAAAATTGAGTGATTTAGGATTTGGTGAATTTAGGGAGTTAAGGATAATTCCGAAATTCATAATCGAACAGGAGGGATAAATTGAAGGTTCCATTGCTGGATTTGAAGAAGCAATATGCGAAAATTCAAGATGAGGTTGTTCAGGTTGCAAACGAGGTCTTTCAGTCCCAGCAGTTTATACTTGGTCAGAGAGTAGAAGACCTTGAAAGAATGATCGCTGATTATTGCCGTTGTGATTACGCTGTTGGTGTATCTTCCGGTACGGATGCCCTGTTGCTCTCACTAATGACGGCGGGTGTTGGGTATGGTGATTTGGTAATTACTACACCATATACCTTTTTTGCCACCGGAGGCGCGGTGGCAAGGGTTGGTGCTAAACCCATGTTTGTAGATATCGATGAAGACACATACAACATGGATCCTGCTGAACTTGACTCGTTGGTTTCGGCTATGGATGAAAAACAAAAATCAAATCTAAAGGCCGTTATTCCTATTCATCTTTTCGGTCAATGCGCGGATATGGAGCCGGTTCTGGAGGTGGCAAAAGCGCAAGATCTAACGGTTATTGAAGACGCTGCCCAGGCCATCGGGGCCGAATACGAATTTGACGATGGAACGGTTCGAAGGGCGGGTGCTATCGGGGAATACGGATGTTTTTCCTTTTTTCCGTCGAAAAACCTGGGTGCATTTGGTGATGGGGGGATGGTGACGACGAACAACGCAAATATCTATGAAAGATTGAGGGTAATGCGTGTCCACGGGGCTAAGCCAAAATATTACCATTCTGCCATCGGGGGAAATTTTAGACTGGATGCCCTTCAGGCAGCCATTCTGATCGTAAAGCTCAAGTATTTGGATGAATGGACGGCAAAAAGAAGAGAGAATGCAAATCTGTACAGAAAATTGTTTCGGGAGAAAGGATTGGAGGAAATACATGTACCAAAAGAGGTAGAAAAAAGACATATTTACAATCAATTTGTCATTAAAACAAGAGACCATAGAGACGAACTCAAAGAATTCCTCAACAATCGTGGGATTGGTTGTGAGGTTTATTATCCAGTCCCACTTCACTTGCAGGCCTGCTTTCATTATCTTGGGTACAATTCTGAAGACTTTCCCGTTTCAGTGGATGCGGCCAAGAAGACCCTTGCGCTACCTATATACCCTGAATTGGATGCTGATCAAATATGCTATGTTGTTGATATAATAGATGAATTTCTGAGATAAGAAATAAATAGGTTTTTTTATAAAAATGAAAAAATAGCTTGACATTATAAGTTGAGATATTCTATATAACTCAATTCTCTGGATCAAGCATAGAACAACAAAATATCTTGACTTCCGTATGTGGATAGCTTAGATTTAAAATTATAGCTTGCTCTTTGAAAACTAAATAGTGATGTCGTGTAGGGCTCTTAGAAACAAAGGGTCAAAAACCCTATTTAAGTTTAAGTGGAGAGTTTGATCCTGGCTCAGAACGAACGCTGGCGGCGTGC